>NZ_JAQHXR010000001.1:0-303383 GCF_027859255.1 Helicobacter ibis | reverse complement strand
CTCCTATTGCTATTTTTTAGTTCAAAATATTTTAGCATTATCTTTATTAACTTTTATATATTTTTTAGTTTCGTTTTACTAAAATTGTAGCCTCTATTAAATTTCTAAAAGGAGAAGATTGTGAAGAAAAAGACTAATAAAAAATTCACAGCAAGTAAGAAAAGTCTAGTGTTATCACTAGCGTGTGTATCTGTGTTAGCAACTGTTGCTAATGCTGAAATTAGTGGTCTAGATCAGTCTGGTGCAGACAAGTCTAGCGTAAAAGGTGACCAAAATCTAGTTATCAACGAACAAATTTCTGGTAGCTTACTTGACCTTAATGGTTTTAGTGGCGGTGGTGACAAGAACGTTACTATAAACTTTGATATAACAAATGGCATTATTAATGGTAAAGGTTCTTCTAATTTACAAGGAACTATCACAAACAATGCTACAATTGGTAAAGGTGCCGATTTTGGAAATATTACTTTTTCTGGTGGTGGCGCAACTATATCAAATAACGGCACAATAGATGGAAATATGACATTTGGCAAACTGAATGTTAGTGGTTCAGCATCAGCTACTGGTGCAATTATTAATAGTGGCACAATCAGTGGAAATTTAATTATTAAATCTGTGAATGTAAATGCAAACATCAAAGCTAGTGGTTCTGGTATCTCTGTTACAAATGGTGGTGCGATTACTGGTGGTGTAGACATAGGCAAGATAGATGTTAATGTTTCTGGTGGTGCATTAGGTGGTGATTTCGTATTTGAAAACACAGCAGAAGGCACTATAGGCAATGGTGTAAAATTAGGAGCAATAGACATAAAAGCTCTTAGTGGAGGTGATGCTGAAGTTAGCATTAAAAATGCAGGAAATATAACTGGTGGAATAAGCCTAAATGACAATGTATTAGTCCAGTCTAGTGGTGGTATGGCTGCTTCATCAGGCTCCGCTGTGTTTTTAGTCCAAAATACTGGTAACCTTGATTCTTTGAATATAAACGGCAGTCTTTTTGCAGATAAAGCTGGTAAGATTACAATTGAAAACAATTCAGGAACAATAGGTGATTTTATTATAGGAAAGGGTTCTACAATTAATACGGGTGTAAGCGGTTCTATATCTATTACTAATAGTGGATCAATTGCTAACTGGATTAATAATGGTTCTATTAAAGAAAGTGGTGCTGGTAGCGTAACACTGTCTAACAATGGCTCAATTGAAATGCTAACAAATAATGGTTCAATAAGCACTTCAAAAGGATTTGAAAACTTTGGAAATATTAACAACTTCACAAACTCAAAAACTGGGTCTATTTCTAAAATTACAAATGCTGATGCTTCTGCGAATGCATATATTGGCACATTAAATAATGCTGGTAAAATAACAACAATAGTAAATGGTGACACTTCTTTATATGGCACAATTAATACCCTAGTAAATACAGGTTCTATTGGTTCAGGTGCTAATACTTCTGGTGGTGTTACAAATAATGCTGGAAGTGTTATTAATACTATTGCTAACTATGGAAACATTATAGATGGTAAAGATTTCTCTGGAGCTAATGCTGCTATCTACAATGTTGGTGTAGTTGGAACAATTATTAACTCAAATAAATTTATCACTGAAAGCCCAGATGGTAGCGGTTCTACTACAACTTCTACAAACGCTAAAATTGGTTACATAGTAAGTGATAATAGGGGTGGAAGTGGTGCTTCAATAGGACTTATAGATAACCAAGGTGGAACAATTGACGGTATCATTAATAAAGAATCTTCTATTACAACAATCAAAAACACAGGAACTATAAATTCAATAATAGCTACTGGCTCTGCTACAAACAATGCAGCGTTTGGAACAATTGCTAACTTAGATACAGGTGCAATTAGCTCCTTGGCTTTAAGTGGTGGTGCGACTATAACTTCAGTTGTTAATGAAGGTGTAATCGGTAATAAGAATGCACAAAATGCTACTTCTGATGCAATCTCTATGAAATCAGGTGCGAATAGTATAGCTTCTCTTATAAATACAGGTAGTATAAATGGTAATATTAACTTATCAAGCGATAAGGGTGGCAACAATACTATTACTACTTTAGACAATTCAGGTAAAATTACAGGTAAGATAATTCTAGCAACAGGAAATGCATCTACAAGTGCTATAGCTTCTATTGCGACTCTTACTAACTATGATACTGGTTCAATTGGTGAAATCCTAGTTGGAAACAATGGTAGTGGTGGTCATATTGGAACTCTTAACAACTACGGAACAATTGTAAATGGTATTACTATAGCTAATGATTCTGGTTCAATTGTAAACTTAAACAACTACTCTACACTTGGAAATGTTGATACTGGTAAAGTTGGTTTAACTAACAATAACACAATCGACAATCTAAGAAACTATGAGACAGGTTCAATCGTATATGCTGGAACTGGAACAATCGATAAGCTTCTAGATAACAAAGGAACAATTGCTTTAGCTAAAGGAACTTCTAATGCTATAAATCTAGCAGATGGTGCAAGAGTAACAAATACTGGTAAAATCATAGGTTCTCAAGATGGAGTTAGCATATTTAGCACTATGGGAGCTATTAGCATCAACAATACAGGTTCAGTAGATGTTAGAAACTATAAGCAATCTCAAATTCACCTATCTGGTGCAGGTGCAAGTGCAAACATTGAAGCTTGGAAACTAACTCTAAATGAAAGCACATCAACATTTAACAACACTCCTGGATATACATACAGAGTAAGTGATGAAAGATATCTATCAGGCACATTTATTCCTGCAGAAGTAACTCCTCCAACAGATGGAAGTGGTGGCAATACAGAAAGTGGTGATAATACAGGTGCAACTAATCCAAAAGGTAAGTGGGTATTTACAACTATTGGTTCTGGTGCTAATACAGATACTAATAAAATGAATGCTAATTCACATATCTATGTATCTAAAGATGAGAATGGTAAGTTTGAAAATGTAAACTTCCTAGATAAATCTATAGTTCTAGATCTGTCAAATCAAGGCTTTGAAATAGGTCAAGTATATAATATGGATAATCTAGTATATGGTGTTGATAATAACGGTCTATTAACAGGTATAGGTTCTGCTGAATGGACTATTAAAGACAATGGTAGTGGTAATGGAACACTAGTATATGAATTAGATAGTGGTGCTTCAAGCGTTAATGGTGGTAGAGGTCTAACATCTGCTAACTTAGCAATCCAAGATGATCTATACACTATTAGTGATACATTCATTGATACAATAACTTCTGAAAATGGTGATGGAAAGAGAGTAAGAGGTTTCTCAATTGGTGTTGATGTAGCAAATGGTGCAGGTGCTCTTCTAGCTCAAGGTTTAACAAATGTTAGCGCTAGAAGATCTCTATTTATTGATTCAATTACTTCAACAGCTATCCAAGCTACAATTGATCAAACAAGTAGAACACAACAAGTTAGCTACAATGATAGTGATGTTAATTTTGAAAACCTAGCTAAATATGCTCAAATCTCTACAGATGCATATAGTGCGACATCAAATAGAGATACATATTTCTATGCGATACCTTACTATACAGCTGATAGCATGGATTTACAAGGTGGATTTGAAAACCTAAAAGGTAACACTTATGGTCTTGTTGCTGGTGCTCAAAAGAATCTATATGATGCAGGTATCGTTGGTATCTTCTTTGGATTTGAAAGTGGTAGCTATGATACAAGTGCTAGATTTACATCATACAACCAAGATGACTTAACATTCTATGGTGGTCTAAACTACTATAAAGTATTAGGTGGAACAGAAAGCAGAGAATACTATGTAAAAGCTATAGCTAAAGCTGCGTTAATTAGTTCAGATGTTTCAAGAAGCACAACAGCAGGAAGTGGAACTGGTGATGCAAGCGTAGATAGTGCTAACTTTGGTGCTGGCGCTGATTTAGGTATCAATTTCTATCTAACAGATGCTCATGTAATTTCACCAGAAATTGGTATAAGCTATGATAGATTAAATACTGATAGTTTTGTAATAGGCAATCAATATTATGAAGAAAGCGATGCAAATCTATTACAAGGTAAAATAGGATTTAACTGGTTAGCTCAATGGTCACCAGTATTTAGCACAAATTTCGGTGCAGGTATCAAAAACAACTTCACAGGTGATATTGATACAGCTGTAAGAATTGACAATAATCACATTAGCCAAACAGTTGATCTACCAAGCACATATCAATATGTTCAGGGTGGTCTAAGCTATATGATTACTAATAACATTGAAGTTTCTCTAAACTACAATGGTAACTATTCAAGTGATACATCATCTCACTCAGGTCTATTAAGACTAGGTATGTGGTGGTAAGCGATTCTTCCCTCTAAGGGAGGAGTAAATTCAATTCTTCACAATCTTCTTTCTTAAAAGTCTAAGTTTCAACACTAAGTTGGATCTTAGCTTTTAGAATTAACACTCTTTTTATTTTTTGTTGTAAAATCAAGTTTTAATTTAGGGAAAATGGTTTATAGGAATCTAAATGCAAGGCTATATACTTCACACACATAAAGTAAGAGATGAAGACTTGCTAGTAAAAATAATAACAACAAATCATATATATACACTATATAGATTCTATGGTGCTAGACACAGCACGATACATATAGGACATAAAATAGACTTTATAATAGAACGAGATATAAAGAATCTAGGTAAATTAAGGGAACCATCACATCTATCGTTTGATTGGGAAATACACTCACACAAAAGATACTATTGGCAACAATATATAACCTTACTAAATACTCATCTACAAGATGTAAGTAATATAGACAGCTTTTATTTTGATCACTTAGAACATGGTGCTATTAGACTCAATAAAGAAGAACCAAAACGATGTATGCTAAGTTTGTATGCTAAATTACTAAATTTTGAAGGAAGAAATAACCCACTAAATACATGTCTAATCTGCAATAATATCCTAAATGGTGATAAAATTATAATACTAAGAGGAATACTTGCTGCACACAAAGAATGCATAAATGGGACTTTATTTAATAAAAGTAAAATCCTCCATTGGCTAAATGGCAACGGAGAATTTTTAGAAGACAATGAAGTTGATAAATTATGGGAAATTTTATTGCTAGGAATCTAACTATTTACATGCAAAGATTACTAATCCGTTTAACTTTTGCATTTCTTTACTTTTGACTGGCATAGAGATTCCACTTAATTCATTTTTAGCTCTAGAATCGTTTGCAAGCATTGGCATTACATTTCTATTATTATCTAAATTAATCTCTTTTACATAACAACTTTTATGTGAAATATTAGAATATTCCTTCGCTAACGATATTGCCTCTAGTATCATTTTATTATTTAATTGTTTTAAAGTATCATTTTGAGATTCATAACTTGCTTGCTTGGTAATCGCTGGAATTGGCAATTGAAGAAATGAGTTTTTCGAAACAATAGTTTCTATACTGCTTAACATAGTATTGAACATCCCTTTATTTTCCTCGTTAAACTTACATTTCAAACTATACATACTATCATAACCACTTTGCACCATGCTTCCATTATTATATGTATGATAAGGATTTATAGAAAATTCCCCTCCACTACATATTGAGCTTTGCTTTATTAGCTCATTTATAGTGTTATATGTTTTAATTATTTCATTTTTAGTAGCAGTTGATAGATTTTTTGTATTCTTTAGCTTTTCGCTTGATAGAATATTAACATCGGCCACATAATCTGTAAGCAATACTTCTAAACCGACACTCAAATTTTGTTTAATAACCATTTCACTAGCAAAAATAAAGCTAATGCAAGATAAAAACACAACAAATAATTTCATATTACACCTTTAAATTTATATTTGCCACAATTAGCACAGATACAACATTTATAAATCCACACTATAGGCAACAATAAGTGATAATTATATCACACATCAAGTTGCACTAATTTAACTATAACCACCTTTTACTATTTTGTTCAGATATCTTGTGGATAATAAATTTATTAATACACTTCATGCAGTTTCCAAAACAAAGCTTTATAATCAACAATAAAGATAAGAATACCGAAATTAAGAGAAGTACAAAACTACTAAGAGGAAAATTATATCATCAAAAAACAAAGGATTCTAAGAAGAATCCTTACAGAGCTTTTTTTGCACTCTCTACTATCTTAGCAAAGTGGCTAGGCTCATTTAACGCAATATCTGCTAATATCTTTCTGTCAAGCGAGATTCCAGCCTTCTTAAGACCAAACATGAACTTAGAATAGCTAATTGCATTAATCCTACAAGCAGCATTAATTCTAACAATCCACAATCTTCTAAAGTCTCTTTTCTTTTGCTTTCTATCTCTAAATGCATAACATAAGCTTCTTTCTAGTTGCTCTTTTGCTTTTCTAAAATGCTTATGTCTAGCACTATAAAAACCTCTTGCTAATTTTAAGATTTTCTTATGTCTTCTTCTTCTTACAACACCTGTCTTTACTCTTGCCATTTTTTCTCCTTAACCTTAAAAGGTGTGATATATAATCAAACTTGCCCTAAAATAGGGGGATAACATAAAAATTATGCAACTTTTAACCCATGCAAAGCATTTTCTTAACAGATTCAATATTTGCACTATGAACATGCTTAGGTGCATTAAGATTAGCTATTTGTCGTGGTCTTTTCTTTGTCAAAATATGACTTTTAAAAGCAGATCCGCGTTTAATGCTATTTTTTTTAATTTTAAATCTCTTCGCTGCACCGCGATTTGTTTTCATTTTTGGCATTGCTTTCTCCTTTCATAAGATAAATTATTTTTTAGGCGTTACAAGCATATTGACATATCGTCCTTCTATCTTGTAATCCTTATCAACATTGGCAACTTCTTCTAGCATAGAAGCAACCTTATTTAACACTTCAAAGCCAACTTGTGGCTCACTTACCTCTCTACCTCGTAAGAATACACGGAATCTAACATGCTTATTCTCACTTAAAAACTCTTTTGCATGTTTTACTTTATAGTTTATATCATTGATAGCTATTTTAACTGATAACTTGATTTCTTTTATTTCTATTTGCTTTTGCTTCTTTTTAGCTTCTTTTAGTTTCTTTTCTTGCTGGTATCTGAACTTACCATAGTCCATAACCTTACACACAGGAGGTTTTGCATCTGGCGCTATCAAAACCAAATCAACACCCTTTTCTTCTGCAATTTTCAAAGCCTCACTTGAACTAATCAAGCCATACTGCTCACCATCATCACCTATACAACGAACCTCTGGAAAATCAATATCCTCATTTAACATTACATCTGTATTCTTACTCAAAAGCTAACCTCACGCATTTTCTCCCTTGAAAATTTTATAAACTCAACTAAATCCATATTAAAGTGTTCCTTATTTCTCCTATCCCTAATAGCAACACTATTATTCTTGACCTCTTCATCTCCAAGAACCAAAATCATAGGCACTCTTTGCTTTTCTGCGTTTCTAATCCTCTTATTTAGAGTGTCATTTTTGCTGTCTATTTCAGAATATACTCCATATTTTAGCAATTCATTTCTTATTTTTAAAGAATATGCAGTATGTACATTTGATATAGGAATTATAATAATTTGAGTAGGTGCAACAAAGAATGGAAATTCTCCTCCAAAATGCTCCGTTAAAATAGCAACAAACCTTTCAAAACTGCCCAATATAGCCCTATGTATCATTATTGGTTGTTTACTAGTGTTATCATCAGCTGTATATTCTAACTTGAATCTCTCTGGAAGATTCATATCAATTTGTATAGTCCCACACTGCCACTTTCTACCTATTGCATCAGTGATTTTAATGTCTATCTTTGGACCATAAAATGCACCTCCACCCTCATCAATTGCATAGTCTATACCATATTCATCTAATGCTTCTTTTAATGCATTAGTAGCCTCTTCCCATACTTCATCGCTACCTATTGATTTTTCTGGTCTAGTTGAAATTTCCATTTCATATTTGAAGCCAAATGCATTCATTATTTTTTGTGTAAATTCGATAATATCTTTAACTTCACTACCTATTTGACTTGGGAGACAGAAAATATGTGCATCATCTTGTGTGAATTCTCTAACCCTAAGCAACCCATGCAAAACACCACTCTTTTCATGTCTATGAACAACACCATATTCATAGAATCTCAAAGGCAAATCCCTATAACTTCTAGGTGAGCTCTGATATACTTTAATATGTCCAACACAATTCATCGGCTTTATGCCATATTCTACATTATCAATAGTGGTAAAATACATGTTTTCACCATAATTTGCATAATGTCCACTAACCCTCCATACATCACTCTTTAGTATCTCTGGTCCTCTAACTGGTTCATAACCACGCTCTATTAATGCCTGTGTTAGCAAATTTTCTATATTTCGCCTAAGTCTAGCACCACTTGGTAACCATATTGGTAGCCCTGCTCCTATTTCATCATCAAAGGCAAATAATCCAAGCTCCATACCAACTTTTCTATGATCTCTTTTTTTTGCTTCTTCTAATTGTCTTAGATATGTATTTAAACTATCCTTATCAGCAAATGCAATACCATAAATTCTAGTTAGCATTTCAGAGTTTTCATCACCACCTAAGTAGGCACCTGCTATTTTAGTTAGCTTAAATGAATTAAGTAGCTTTAAAGTAGGCAAATGAGGACCTCTACACAAATCTTCGAATTCTCCTTGAGAATATATGCTAAGGGTTCCATCTCCAAGAGGTATTCTGCTAATTACAGCCTGTTTTAAGTCATCATTTTTAAATTTCTCTATAGCCTCATCTCTAGGAAGTGAATACTTAACTAATTTTTCGCCTTTTTTGGCTAATTGTTTCATTTTGTTTTCTATTGTCTTTAAATCATCTTCGCTAATTTTATGATTCACCCTAAAGTCATAATAGAATCCCTCATTTACAACAGGACCGACGAAAAATTGTGCCTCTGGATATAGAATCTTTATAGCTTCTGCCATTAAGTGCGCACAAGTATGTCTCATAATATAGAGAGATTCTTCAGAATTATCAAAATAAATAGGCTCTTTAGAATCTATATTTCCTATGCTTTGTGTATCAATTATCTCGCCATTGACTTTATAACCAATAATTTCGGACATTAATTATATAACCTTAATTCAAAATTAAAAGCCTTGATTCTACCAAAAAAATACATTTTTATTCCTTAAAATAATTTTGCATCTTAATAAAGTCTATTCTTCTTGTACATATTTGGTTTTATCCCAACCACCACCAAATGCCTTATACACATTGATACTAGCACTCAAGTTCTCCAATGCAGCACTTTGATAAGTCAATTCTGCTGCAAACAAGCTACTTTGCGTATTTAAAACCTCTAAATAATTAGTATATCCTTCAGCATATCTAAGCTCTGCTAAGACTAATGTTCTCCTAAGTGCCTTTACTTGGTCATCTAAGCTTTTTAACCTCTCGCCACTCATAGAATAGTTAAACAATGAATCTCTAACCTCTCCAAATGCATTTCTTACTACTTGTCCATATGTAAGCAACATCTCTTCTTGTTGTGCTTTTGCATAATCTACATTAGCCATTGTTCTACCCATATCTAAGAGATTACCAACAAAGTTACCACCATAATTCCAAGTTGAAGATGAACTTTGCATTAGATTATTTAATTGTGGGCTTACATATCCTGCTAATCCCGTTAGTGATATAGTTGGAAAATATGCACTTCTAGCAACACCAATTGCAAAGTTAGATGCTTTTAGATTCTGTGTTGCTACTTCTATATCTGGTCTTTGCTCCAATAAAGTAGATGAAAGTCCAATAGGAATAACCGGTGATTTTGGCAATGCTTTTGCTTCTGTCGGCAATTTTAGATCAAAAATCTCTTGCGGATTTCTACCTAGAAGAATCATAAGTGAAGTTTGGGCTGCATTTTGCTCCATTAATAACTTTTGCATTTGAGCCTTTACAGACGCCATCTCTGATTTTGCTTGTTGCATATCTATTTCTGGTATTTTCCCTATTTCATATTCTTTTTTTCTGTATTCATAGCTTTCAGTCCTACTCTTTAGGGTATATCTTGAAATTTCTACTTGATTGTTAAGAACCAAAATACCAAAATAACTTTGAATAACATTAGAAATCAAACTAAGCTTAATAGTGTCTCTACTGGCCTTGCTTGATAATAACATGGCATAAGCTTTCCTATCAGAATCCCTAGCCCTACCCCACAAATCAAGTTCAAAACTCAAAACAGCACTTAAAGAAAAATTATTATAATTATCACCCATACTTACTGGATTGCTCATATTTCCATTATTTCTAGTAGCCTCACCTTTAGCACCTATATTTGGATATCTATCGCTTCTAGCATAGCTCCACTGACTTCTAGCTTGAGAGATTCTACTCATAGCTAAAGATAAATCATAATTATTTTTCAATGCTTCATCAACAAGAGTATTTAAATATTCATCATTAAAGTCTTTCCACCAAGCAACACTAATTTTAGAATCTGCACTCTCTCCTGTAAAGTTACTAGGGATACTAACTTGTGGTTGTTCATATTTTGGAGATAGAGAACAACCTCCAAAAATCAACAATAAAGATATTAAAGATATAATTTTTAATTTCATTTTTTATTCCTTAGGTTTGCTAAAAACTCACTAAATCTCGCAAAATATGTGAAAAATAAAGGTATGAAAAATGTAGCAATAAATGTAGCTGCCAACATACCACCTATAACACCAGTTCCTATTGCATGCCTACTAGCAGAACCAGCACCTGTGCTAATTGCTAATGGTAGAACCCCTATAGTAAATGCTAAAGAAGTCATAACAATTGGTCTAAATCTAAGTCTTGCTGCTTCAATTGCAGATTCGTATATATCTTTACCTTCATGCTCTCTAGCTTGCATTGCAAATTCTATTATCAAAATTGCATTCTTTGCTGCTAAGGCTATTAGAGTTACTAGACCTATTTGGAAATATATGTCATTTTCTAATCCTCTAAGCCATGTAGCAAAAATAGCACCAAATACCGCAAAAGGAACAGCGGTTAGAACCGCTAAAGGCATTAGCCATCTTTCGTATTGTGCAGCAAGAATCAAAAACACAAATATCAAACCAAAAATAAATGCAACAGCACCAGTTCCACTACTTGCTTTTTCTTGATATGAGCTACCAGAAAATGCTATCGTATATCCATCTGGCAAGACTTCAGCAGCCACTTCTTCAATAGCCCTTAATGCATCACCAGAAGAATATCCTGCAGTTGCATCACCCATTAATTTTGCAGCAGGGAATAAGTTGAATCTCTCTAAAATATCAGGTCCAACCACCCTTTTAAAAGTTACAATAGAGCTAATTGGCACTAAATCACCCTTATTTGTCCTTACAAAAACCTTGCTCAAATCAGCAGGAGATTCCCTAAAGCTACTTTCAGATTGTATATTTACCTTATAGGTTCTACCAAACAAATTAAAGTCATTTACATAATAAGTTCCAAATGTTGCTTGTAAAGTAGAAAATACATCAACAACGCTTATACCAAGAGATTTTGCCTTTTCTCTATCTAGTTCTACATTATATTGAGGCACACTTGCACTAAGCGTTGTCCTAACTCCAGTTAGCTCCGGACGATTCTGTGCTGCTTCTAACACCATTTGAGTGTATTTTTGTAGATCTTGTATAGATCCACCAGTTCTATCTTGAATATATGCTTCAAAGCCATCAGTCAAGCTAAGTCCCATAATTGGAGGTGGATTTAATGCAAAAATAACAGCATTTGGATTTTGCATAAGTTGTCCTGTTAGCGTTTTTGCCAAGAAAGCAGAGTGTTGCGAATCTTCTTTTCTCTCGTCCCAATCTTTAAGCTTAACAAACGCAGTACCACCAAATGTTCTAGTAGCACTAGATAACAAATCATATCCAGCTAGAGCCATAATTGAATCTACATTAGGATTGCTTCTTACGGTTTCTTCCATAAAGCCAATAGTTTGAGTTGTCCTGCTCAATGCAGTTGCAGGTGGCAATTGTACTGAAATTAGCAAAATACCCTTATCTTCAGCAGGAACTAATCCAGTAGGAACTCTAGTAAATAATCCATAAGTAATAAAAATCAAACCAACAAAAAGTACCAAGTATAAAGTACCTCTCCTAATAGCATTTGCTACCTTTTCTGTGAATTTATGTGTAAGCCAATCAAAAAATACATTAAACTTCTTCACTATTTTAAAAGGCTTTGGTTCTTTTGTGCTTAAAATAGACACACATAATGCAGGCGTCAGCGTAAGAGCAACAAACCCAGATATAATAACAGATATAACTATAGTAATTGCAAATTGCTTATATATCTCACCAGAAAACCCACCAATAAATGCGACAGGCACAAAAACAGCTGATAAAACAAGCACAATAGCAATAACTGGACTTGCTATTTCGTCCATTGCCTTAATTGTTGCTTCCTTTACACTTAGCTTTTCTTCATGGATTATTCTCTCAACATTTTCAATAACAATAATTGCATCATCAACAACAATACCAATGGCCAATATAAGTCCAAATAGCGTAAGTAAGTTAATCGAAAATCCAAGTAAATACATACCTGCAAATGCACCTATAATAGAAACGGGTACCGCTAAGACTGGAATAATAGTTGCCCTAAAATTCTGCAAAAAGAAGTAAATAACAATAACAACAAGTATTATGGCTTCAAAAAATGTCTTTACAACCTCTTGCACAGAAACCTTCACAAATGCGGTTGTATCATATGGAATCTTATATTGCATACCATCAGGGAAGCTTTTTGATAGCTCTTGTAACTTCTTTTCTACGCCTTCTGCTACATTAAGTGCATTAGCTCCTGGTTGTAAAAATACACCAAATGCAACTGCAGAATGCCCATTATAAAAAGCATTAACACTATAATCTTCGGCACCTAGTTCTATCCTTGCTATATCTTTTAAATACAAAGATGAACCATCAGGATTAGTCCTAATTAATATGTTTTCAAACTCTTTTGCATCAACAAATCTTCCTTTTGTAGTAACCGTATATGTGAAGTTTAAATCAGACCTTACAGGCTCTTGTCCAAATGCACCTGCTGCAAATTGTGAGTTTTGTTCCTGCACTAATGCAATTACTTCAGAAGGGGTTAGATTATATTTTGTAAGTTTGTCTGGCGATAACCAAATCCTCATTGCATACTCTTGTCTACCAAATAATGTAGCATCACCAACCCCCGGCACTCTCTTTAACTCATCTAAAATATTAATCGCAGCGTAATTTGCAATATAAGTTGCATCTTGGTTTGGAACATCAGAAAATAAAGAATAAACCGCCAAAATTGTAGATGATCTTTTGTCTACCTTAACGCCCATTCTTTGAACTTCTTGTGGCAATGAACTAAGCACTGATTGGACACGATTATTTACATTTATGGTGGCTTGATCTGGATCTGTCTCATTTGTGAAATATATATTAATACTAAGAGTTCCACTTGAAGTAGAGGAAGTTTGCATATATATCATGCCTTCAACACCATTAATACTACTCTCTAGCACACTTGCCACACTACTTGAAATTACCTCTGCACTAGCACCGGGATATGTAGCTTGCACCACAACTTGTGGAGGAGTTACTTGTGGATACTCTTCAACCGCAAGAGATACCATGGATAATAATCCAGAAATTACTATGACTATTGACATAACCATAGCTAATACTGGACGATTAATAAAAAATTTAGAAAACATAAAAAACCTTTTTTAAAAACCTTACATTAACTTATTTAGTTTCAAACTTATTGACACCAATTGGGGTTACACTAGCACCCGGTTTTATTTTAATTAGCTGACTTGTAATTACAACATCTCCATCTTTTAAACCAGACTTAACTAAAAACTTATTTCCAACTACATTTCCTAATACTACTGGGGTGATAGTGGCTTTATTATCTATAATTGTATAGACAAAACTACCTTGTGCATTTTGCATAACAGCATTTTGAGGAATCGCAATTGCATTTTCGGCTACAAATCCATCAAGTTTTACCCTAGAAAATTCACCTGGAACAAGCAAATTATCAGTATTTGCCACAATTGCTCTAGCCTTTATAGTAGCAGTATTTGAATCTACTACATTATCTATAAAATCAATCTTGCCCTTCTCTTTATAATCATTACCATCAGGCAATATATATGTAACTTTAATATTATCTCTATTTAGATTCCGCAAGAAATAGTAATCGTTATTTGGTATTGAGAATTCTGCATGTATTGGATCGAGTTGCGTTATCGTGGTTAAAACATTGTTCCCACCTGCAATACCTACTAAATCACCTATGTCATAATTTTTCATACCTATTTTTCCACTTGCAGTAGCAATAACATCTGTATATTCTAAGTCAATCATTGCATTATCTAAACTAGCTTTTGCATTTTCTACATTTGCTAATGCACTCTCATATGCAGATAAAGATTGATCTCTTTCTTTTGGGCTTAATGCTTTTTCTTCAAAAAGCTTCTTTGATCTCTCCCAATCCCTCTTTGCTTCTTTAAAGGTAGCTTGAGCTGATAATAATTGAGCCTTAGCTATATTAACACTTGCCTCATATCTTGCTGGATCTATTTTAAAGAGCTTGTCACCTTCTTTAACAAAAGTGCCTTCAATAAAGTTTTGTTGCAACAATGTCCCTTGAACTCTTGCATAAATATCAACACTTTGGATACTTTTTAATTGAGTTGGATACTCAAATGAAACTTCCACATTTTCTTGCTTTACATTATAAACTTCAACAGGTATTGAAGAATTTTTAGCAACATTTTGCGTATCTCCACTTGAACAACCACTAACAACAAATGCTACAAACAACGAAACTAACAATATGATTTTTTTATGCATCATAATAATTTTCCTTAATACAAAGTGTAATACTAGTTACAAAACCAAAAATTCTAACTAAAAATTGTTTATATAAGCTTAAATCTAACTATTTCGATTCTTATACTCACTATAATCAAATGTTTTTAAAATATTAAAATTGCCTTCTTTACTTATCATTGCTATACTTGGCAAAGGTATTCCATTGAATGTATTATTCTTAACAATTGTGTAATGTATCATATCTTCAAAGATTATTTTATCTCCAATTTTAAGTGGTTCATCAAAACTATAATCGCCTATTACATCACCTGCCAAACAACTAGGGCCACCGAATCGATAGCAATATTTTTTCTCTCCTTTAAGCTTTAGCTTACCATTTTTTTTGTGCTTTATTTTTACTTCACCACTATTTCTAACCATTGGTCTATATGGCATCTCAAGGCAATCTGGCATGTGTGTTGTGGCACTAATATCCAAAATAGCAATATCTATTCCATTGTGAACAATATCAATAACACTTCCTATTAAAAACCCAGTTTGCCAACCAACCGCCTCTCCCGGCTCTAAATACACTTCTGTTTTATACTTCTGAATGAATCCTTGAATAATTTTCACCAAAAGCTCAACATCGTAATCAGCCCTTGTAATGTGATGACCACCACCAAAATTAATCCACTTCATTTTTGCAATATGGCCACCAAAATGCTTCTCAAAATGTTCCAAACTTCTAGCTAATGCATCACTATTTTGCTCACAATGCGTATGAAAGTGAATTCCACTTATACCATCTAACCCATATTTACTAACACCTTTTTTAAACTCCTTTGGCGTAATCCCAAGCCTAGAACCAATGATACAAGGATTGTATATAGGTGGTGTAACTTCGCTATATTTTGGATTCACCCTAAGTCCAACTTCAATTAATTCTCTATTTTCACTTTCTCTAATTTTATTTTCATTATCTATTATGTCTTTAAACTTACGCCACTGCTTAAAAGAATTAAAAATAATATGGTTTGAAATTTTTACTAGTTCTTCCATTTCTCGTTTTTTGTAAGCAGGACTAAATGTTGCAACCTCTTTTTTAAACTCTTCATAACCTAATCTTGCTTCATAAATTCCACTAGCTGTTATACCATCTAAATATTGTCTTATTAAACCAAAGCTCCTCCATAGAGAATAAGCTTTCAAAGCCAATAAAATCTTTGCTCCACTTTTTAATCTTACATAATTTAGTATCTGAAGATTCTTTTCTAGTTTCTCTTCTTCTAGCACATAGCATGGACTTGGAAAATATTCAAAATTATTAGGATAATTATTTGTATTCATCTTAAGATTCTCCTGCTTTATTGGGTTGCAAATTGTATCAAATCTTGGCTGGTGTATATGCTCTTAGGTAGCAACTTTAGACATTTTTTAAATATCTCAAATGCAATTACTGAATCATCATAAGCTCTATGTAAAGGAAAATGATTAATTTCTAAAAATTCATTTAAATAGCCAAGTGAATATCTTTCTGATTTTATTAGCTTTCTTGCTAACTTTATTGTACATATTCTAAAGTTATATAAAGCACCAAAATCATAATAATCCAAACATTGGCTTAAAAAATTAAAATCAAAATCAGCATTATGTGCCACAAGAATTGAATCTCCTAAAAACACTCTAAAAGTTTCCAATACACTCTTTAAATGCGGTGCATTAACTAGCATATCCGGTGTGATTCCAGTTAGTTTAGTAACTGCTTGTGGAATCTCTTTGCAAAAAATTAGGCTACTAAAAGTTCTCTCAACTCTACCTTCTTTGTATAATATAGCTCCTATTTCTATTGGTTGGTGAAGCTGTGGATTATGTCCATTGGTCTCTATATCAACTATACAATAACTATCTAGGGTAGCTTGCGTTAGTGTTGTTTTTAAAAATACCTGATCTTTTATAAAAACAAGTGGCAAACCGCTTGATTGTAACAATTCTAACTCTAAACTAGCATCACAATAATTATCCAAATCACTCAATAAAACCTCAAGCTCATTTATGCTAAGTGGTCTTTTTGTAAGTTTGTTTATAAGTTTAGAATAAATATTTGACATCACCATTCCTAAAAATTAAAGCCTAGATTCTATCGTTTTTAAAGCAAAATAAATGTAAATTTCAAAATATTATTTTTAGGACACGATATGAAACAAACAATTGTATTATTTGATTTAGACGGGACATTAATAGATTCAACTGAAGCAATATGTGAGAGTTTCAACAAAGTATTTGAATCTCACAACAAAAATAAACCAAATTTAGAAATACTAACAAGCAAAATAGGATACACACTAGAAGATATGTTTGAAGCATTAGAAGTGCCAAAAGATTCAATACCTACTTATGTTGAATCTTACAAAAAATACTATAGAGAAATATGTAATATAAAAACGAATCTACTTCCAAATGCTAAAGATTCGATTATTGAGGCTTATAGTTTTGCACATTTAGGCATAGTAACAACAAAAACTGGCAAATACTCCAAAGAGTTGCTAGAACACTTTGGATTATTGAAATATTTTTCATGTGTTATAGGCAGAGAAGATGTAACATACCCAAAACCAAACAAAGAGCCTGTAATAAAAGCAATCAATGCAATCTCAAAAAACATAGCTAAAGACAATATTTACCTAATAGGCGATACACAACTTGATATACAAGCAGCAAATGACGCAAATATAAACTCTATTGCAGTAACAACCGGATATGCAAGTGTAGAATTGTTACAAAAATATACAAGCAACATAGAAAAAGATTCATTGTATGCTATATTAAAAATAAAAGAAATACTAGGGATAAAATAGGATATGTTGAGAAATTTTATAAATATTATCAATTTCTATAAAGATAAATATTATTTTACCTTTTATTCTGTAAAAAGTAATTTTTAAGTGCCTCTTGCTTACAATAATATAAATACAAGTTATTTAGGAGGCATAACATGCTAGAGATTAGATGGCATAGTCGAGCAGGTCAAGGTGCTGTTACTGGTGCTAAGGGTTTGGCTGATGTAATTGCAGGAACTGGCAAAGAGGTTCAAGCATTTGCGTTTTATGGTTCAGCCAAAAGAGGTGCTGCTATGACTGCATACAACAGAATTGATGATAATCCAATTTTAAACCACGAGAAATTTATGAATCCTGATTATATATTAGTTATAGATCCAGGTTTAACATATATCACAGATATTTGTGCTAATGAAAAACCAACAACAAAATACATAATAACCACTCATTTAAGCAAAGATGAATTTTTAGAAAGCAAACCAGAGCTAAAGGGAAAAGAAGTGTATATATTAGATTGTATAGGATTATCAAGAGAGGCTTTTGGCAAATCAATACCAAATGCACCAATGCTAGGTGCATTCTTAAAGATTTCAAAAAGCCTAGAATTAGAATTTTTCTTAGAATCTTTTAAAAAAGTGCTTGGTAAAAAACTTCCGCAAAAGATAATTGATGCAAATATGGATGTAATAAGAAAAGCATACAACGAAGTAAAATAGGAGGTATCATGGAACACAAAGGTTGGAATGAATTTGAAATTGGTTCAGTATTGTTTCCATTTGAAAAAAATGGCTCAAACATGGTTGATAAACATGCAAGCGATAGAGAATACAGAGAAGATAGCTCATATAAAGCAAGTGTAGCACACTGGAGAGTAGAAAAGCCTGTTTATAACCACGATCATTGTATTAATTGCTATTTTTGTTGGGTTTATTGTCCTGATTCATCAATACTTGTAAGAGATGAAAAAATGACTGGGGTTGATTATGTGCATTGCAAAGGCTGTGGTGTGTGTGTAGATGTATGTCCTACAAATCCAAAATCACTTCTTATGTTTAGCGATTATGAAACAAATGAAAACGCACTAGCAAAATGGCCAGCAAAAGAAGAAAAGAAAAAGGATTAACATGGCTGAAAAATATGAATTACAAGAAATAGAAGTTTGGGATGGAAACATGGCTGCAAGCCATGCTTTAAGACAAGCACAAATAGATGTAGTATCTGCATATCCTATAACACCTTCTACGCCGATAGTGCAAAACTATGCTAGTTTTTTAGCAGATGGATATATAGATGGTGAATTTATAATGGTTGAATCAGAACACGCTGCTATGAGTGGCTGTGTTGGTGCTGCAGCTGCTGGTGGTAGAGTTGCTACTGCTACAAGCTCACAAGGATTCGCACTAATGGTAGAAGTTTTATATCAAGCATCTGGTATGAGATTGCCAATAGTGTTAAATGTAGTAAATCGTGCATTAGCTAGTCCATTAAATGTAAATGGTGATCATTCTGATATGTATCTTGGGCGTGATGCAGGCTGGATAAACCTATGCACATACAATCCGCAAGAAGCATATGACTTCAATCTTATGGCTTTTAAAATTGCAGAAGACTATGATGTTAGAATTCCTACAATGGTTCATCAAGATGGATTTATATGCTCACACACTGCACAAAGTGTAAGACCGCTAAAAGATGAAGTAGCATATAAGTTTATAGGAGACTATAAGCCCAAAAATGCAATGCTAGACTTTGACAAACCTGCAACATATGGAGCACAAACTGAAGAAGATTGGCACTTTGAACATAAAGCACAACTTCACAATGCCATTATGAATTCTATGCCAGTTATTGAAAGAACATTCAAGGAGTTTGAGCAACTAACTGGAAGGAAATATAGTGTAGTTGAAGAATATATGACAGATGATGCTGATATTATTCTTGTATCGCTTGGCACAACCGTTGAATCATCTCAAATTGCAGCCAAAAAAGCAAGAGAAAATGGAATCAAAGTTGGTGTAGTTAGCATAAGAGTTCTAAGACCATTCCCTTATGAAGCACTAGGAAGAGCACTAAGCAAAGCAAAAGCCGTAGCATTCCTAGATAGAAGTTTACCTGCTGGTGCTATGGGAATGCTATTTAATGAAGGTGTATCTGCAATTTACAAGACAGATTCTAGACCTGTTGTTAGCAACTATATATATGGACTTGGTGGTAGAGATCTTACACAAAATAATCTACAAGAGATTATAAGTGAGCTAAATAACGATGCAAAAAATGGCAAAATAACACATGCTACACAACAATTTATAGGACTTAGAGGTCCTAAACTTGGATATAACTAAAGGAATAACATGAGTGATATTAAAAATCTAAAACAATATTCTAAGGCTAGTGAAAGATTCGAAGGTGCAAATTTATTATGTCCTGGCTGTGCTCATGGAATCATAGTAAGAGAAGTGCTAAATGCAACAAACTATCCCTTATTAGTTGCTGCATCAACTGGTTGCTTGGAAGTAAGCACTGCTGTATATCCTTATACCTCATGGGATGTACCTTGGATTCATATTGGATTTGAAAATAGCTCAACTGCAATAGCTGGAGCTGAAGCAATGTATAAAGCCCTAAAAAGAAAAGGTAGATTATACAATGACAAAGAACCAAAATTTGTAGCATTTGGTGGTGATGGCTCAACTTATGATATAGGATTCCAATTTATCAGTGGTTGCTTTGAAAGAGGTCATGACTTCACTTATGTATGCTTAGACAATGAGGTATATGCCAATACAGGAGGACAAAGAAGTGGATCTACCCCAATAGGTGCTTCTACAACAACTACTCCTGCCGGAAGAATAAGCTATGGTAAAAAAGACAAGAAAAAAGACTTACTTTTCATAATGGCAGCTCATGGCTCTCCATATGTAGCCCAAGTAGCTCCAAATAAATGGAAAGACATGAGTAAAAAAATCAAAACTGCAATTGAGACAGAAGGACCTACATTTATAAACGCTATGAGTGCATGCACAACTGAATGGAGATTCCCAGCAAATCAAACAATAGAAATGAGCGATTTAGCAGTAGATTCTTTGGTGTTCCCATTGTATGAAATAATAAATGGCAGAGAGTTAAGAATAACCTATAGACCAAAAAATGTAATACCTGTAAGAGACTATCTAGGTGCTCAAGCAAGATTCAAGCATTTGTTCAAAAAAGAAAACGAGCATATAATAGAACAATGGCAGAAAAATGTAGATGAATATTGGGAATACCTACAAAGAAGAGAAGAAGCAAAGGTTTAATTACCTTTCACCTTTTCTTCTTGCCAAATGCACAATAGCATAAAGTGCTATCGTATCCAATAATGCCATACAAGCAAAAATCAAATAACTTGAAACTATAATACTATAAATCACTTCCAAGTCATACACTCCATAAAATGCACCAAAGGTAAAAAGACAAGTGTTAATAAATTGTGAAATCAAAGTAGAACCATTATTTCGTATCCAAAGCCCTTTGTCTTTTGAATTAAAAATTTTAGTAGTTAGATTCCACCACCAATGATATAACCACACATCCAAATAAGAAGCAAAAGCAAAAACAAGTAATGACACGATAATAATGCGTGGTATTTGAGAAAATACTTGCTCTAAACTTACAAAAAATTCTAAATCAACTGGTGTATATAAAAGCCATGTCTGCGAAAAGACTAAAAACATTATGCTAAAAAATATAGAAATTCCAACTGCCTTTCTTGCTACCTTTTTCCCATGAATCTCGCTTAATGCATCTGTCAATAAAAAAGTAGAAGCAAACAAAACATTTCCTAAAGTTTGCGTAATGCCAAAAGCATCTATTAGAATACTAACTTCAATATTGGCAACAATAGTAGCAAAAACCCCAAAAACGATCAATCCATAAATACCAAATAAAGCATAAGCCAACACAACACTGCTATATGTTAATACCAAGCTAATAATTAGCAAAATCTCATTCATTAACCAACTCCAAAGTCTGTATTATCAAGCAAAAAGTCAATTCGTTCATTATCTTTATAGTTAGGATAAATCTCGCTACAAAACATCCTAATCACATCCAAATCTGCCTTAAGCTTGGAGTTATCGCACATTACATTAACGCAGATTCTATCAAAATACCTAAGCCCCAATAAAATATCATTAAGAATCATTTGCTTTGTTTGCCCTTTTATACCTATTAAAAAATTTGCCTCATCAAAGTCTTTTGCAATGATTTGTGGCGAATCTTCTTTTATGCCTTTTTTCATTACATTTTCTCTTAAATTATAATCAAAGCTCTCAAGCCCTAATTTTATTTTGATTTTAAAATCTCTAAACAGCTCTTTAAGATTTACAATTTCATCGCGATATAAATAATGACATTCAAAAATAAGCGTATGAATCTTTTTATCATACACAACTTTTTTAATAACTTCAAAAGTGCTTGGAGTAAGCTCACAAAAGCTACCAGAATTTATAATCTCTAAAATGCCATATTTTCCACTCACACAAGAAAGTGCAGACAAATTAATATTCTCCATATCATCTGAAACATCTAAATAATAATCACAAAAACTACAATTCTTATAACGACAACCAAGCCCTTGAAGCAATACAATTTCACGCTTATTTTTTGTCTCTATCACACTATAACGCACAAGATCACTCAAAGCCTATCCTTTAAATTATGTATTATAAGCTATTTTTCGCATTTTATAGGCTTTTAATGCTTCTTTATATATACAATCACCGAATTTTAGATAGGAGGATTACTATGAATTACTCTGTTATTATTCCAATATGCAATGTAGAAAAATATATAAAAGAATGCCTAGATTCTGTTATCAATCAAACAAATAGAGAATTTGAAATAATCTTAGTAAATGACGGAAGCACTGATAATAGCCTAAATATAGCCCTAGAATATGTAAAAATAGATTCTAGAATATTAGTCATAGATAAGCAAATGGTGGTCTAAGTAGTGCTAGAAATATGGGAGTAGAATTTATACATGGTAACCATCTAAGAGAAATAATAACAAATATGCAGAGGGAGGGACAATATCATTTAAAGAGATAAATACATTTAGCAAAGAATCTAAAACAATCACACAAAAGCAACTTCAAAAACATTTTAAGTTATTAGCCATAATCACATACAAACTACTTTAGCCAATATTAATAAGTTAATCATACAAGAACTACCAAATAATCATTTTGTATTTTATAGATTCTGATGATTTAATATGAATGAATATAATATAGAAAGAACACATAAACAAAGCGATTTATATGCATATCTATTTGCTGAATTCAATGATAAAACTAAAGAAATAAACTACAATCCTCCTAACGATCAGTTCGCAAGAATCCAAAGATTTACAAATGGGCTTAATTTAGTATGTCAATGCATAAATATGGTAGGATACTTTACCTTTGCGTGGCGCGGGTGCTTTAAGGCAGATATTTTAACAAATACAACCTAAGATTTATTGATGAGATAGTGCATGAAGATTGTGATTTTGGGCACATTTTATTGCTACTATGCCAACATATAACAATCATAAAACAAATCAAATATCTATACAGAACAAGAAGTAATTCTATTACTCATAAAATAGATAAAAACACAAAAACTCCCAGATACGCTTCCATCATACTTAGAAACTTATAAGGATAAATATAGCACTTATTATGATATGAAAAACGCACATATACATTATAGTTTTTTGCTAATAAATTTTAATATTTATAGATTCTTAACACAAGCAAACATACCACATAGCAACCAATTAAGACAATACTACAAGCAACACTTAGAAGGTAGTCTGCAAAATTGTATAAAAGAAAATCTATGCAACCAAAAAACTTCAAAACAGATTTATGATTATCTTAAATCAAACAACTAAAGCTATACAATTTTGGCTGTGTTAAAATTCAACCTTAGATACATTATAGTTTTCAGATATGCAAATATAATCATCATTTATTCTCACCAATGCGTCCATTTGCCATCTACCAGCTATATCAACTTTGAATCTGGGGCTTTGATACAATCCATCTACAAGCTCACCTACTCCAAGCTCCATATCGTTTCTAGTAGTGTTTGGTCTTGTGAGATAAAACTTAATTTCAGCATCTGTAATAATTTTATTTGTAACTTTATCTTTGATTCTTACAAAAGTAGTAGTAAATGACTTAAAATCAACATCTCTAGAACCCTCAAATGAGATATTATATTTTTCTAAAAACTCATTTCTTTTAATTGTAATTTCATTTATATTTTCATCAACATATTGTGAAGTAAATCCACACATTCTCTGAATCTCAACAGGATTATTAATAGCCGTTTTTATAGTTAGAATAATCATCCCAACCACAACTAAAGAAAACAAGAAAATCCCCATAGGCCAATAATTTTTAGACATTACTTTTTCCTTAAATACACATATACAAATAAAACTAATAACACAAAAAGCATGATATATAAAACCAATCTCACACCAGATTGCACCACAAAATCACGCTTTAAATATCCATGCTCCAAAGACACATCATAAAAAGAAGCTATATTATCTGCAATATCAACAAATCCATTTAACAAAAACGCTGATACACTTTGAATGTTTATCTCTTCGTCTTTTTTGGGAATTAGTGGCACTATATAATCCCAATAAACAGAATTTTTATCAAACATTTCATTGCTTTTATCATCTGTTATGATGTCTATTTTTTTATCGTTTTTAACAAAAAACAAAACAACATACGGCGATTTTAGATTCTGTAAATAATAACTTTCAACTTCTTTTATAGGCTTATTATTTAGAGAATCTAATGCTACTACATATATACTAACTCCAGTTTTTTCAAAAACTTCACTTGATAATATATTCATAAATCCTGCAGTTTTATCAAGTATTTGATTTTTGTTTTCTAATATATAAGAATTAGCAAAGACATCATAGATAGCGATAAATAGGGCAAAAAGCCCTACTTTAATAAACTTTAAACTACCCAACATATAAAAGCATATCAGGTATAAACGCAACGGCAATAGAAACAACAACCACAACTAGCTGAACAACAAATAAAGTCTTCTCTAATCCACTATACTTAATCATGGCAACTCTCCTTATTTAACTTCTTTGTAATTTGTAGCATTGTTTTTGTCTTTCATCTGAAGACTGTTTGCATTTTCTATTACATATGGATTTAGCGATTGAGCCTTTTGTGTAGATACAGCCTTATACCCAAGAGCAAAAACCACAGCTAACAACAAAACAACAGCAATCAAAAACCCACCAAGACCATTTAAGCTAAACATACCATTCATAGCAATCCTCCTTAATTCTTATCAGAATATATAAAATGCCCAAGAGCTTCTTTTTGTATATCTGTAAGCATTTGTGATTTGAAAGATGGCATATTTCCTATATGACCATTTTTTCCTTTTTCTAATACTTCAGCTACAAATGCTGGTGTGCCATATTTGGTCAAATCAGGTGCCAAACCACCCATACCCTTACCATCATCTCCATGACACGCTATACATGTAGCTGATACATATAATTCCCTACCCTTATCAACTAATTCTGGGTATTTTGTTTTCTTTACCTCTGATAATTCAGCCATTACATAAGCGGCAATAGCCTTTTTAGATTCATCATCATCAGCAATTCCGGGTGCTACTTCAGCAATTGGTAGCATATCGCCTAGTGCATAACCCAAACCTTTACTTCCATGTTGTAGCGTATATACAATTCCCTCTTCTCTACCCCATTCTAGCAAGTTTGCCGCTACTCCATTTATACCTTCTGTTGTAATTCCATGACATTGCGAACATTGAACTAGATACAGATTTTGACCCATTTTAGTTAATGTTTCAGTATCTGCGTTATTCCATTTAGATTCAAACTTAACATTATAAGCTTTAACCTCTTCATTATATTCTCCAATTTGCGAATAAGCATTTAATGGATAACCAACAAACCAATACCATAATCCCCAAATTAGCAATACCAAATAAGAGATTCCCCAACCAATTGGAATATCATTTTTGAATTCTCTAATTCCGTCCCAATCCTCATTTGTTAAATCACCATCTGCCTTGCTATCTTTCATTTTTTTGATATATCCACCAACGACGAATATAGTCAAAGCCAAAATAGCGACGGCACCAATTAAGGCGATCTGATTTATACTATCGCCTAAGTTAAACCATTCCATTTAGTTCTCCTTCTTCGTATCTTTTTTTCTTTTTTCAACTAATTCATCATCAAGGTTATCATCTAGTGCTAATCTAGCGTACTTTTCGTAATCTATCTTTCCACTTCTTTGACTTTTATACAAATGGTAAATATACCCATACAACAACAAAGTAAGAATTATTGTTATAAACCAATATGCATAACCTTGTATGATTCTTATAGTTTCATATTCCACTTAGTTTGCCCTTCTTTTTTGACCTAAACTATTCAAATACGCAATAAGTGCAACAATTTGCTTAATCTCGCCATTTTCTAAAGCTGCTTTAACTTCAGGATCTTTCATATCATCAACTATTACTTTAGCTTCTGCCAAAATATCAGTTCTAGCAAAGTTTAAATCACCTATTTTTGGATTGTTTTCTGTATCATATGGCACACCAAAAACAACCTTTTGTGTATAAGCTTCTGCATATGCAGTATCTATATCTACATTTTTAAAATATAAATGCTTATAAGCTGGCATTATAGAACCGGGAACAACAGCCATAGGCTCATACATATGCTCTTCATGCCATTGAGTCGTTCTTACATCTCCAACCCTGTGTAAGTCAGGACCAGTTCTCTTAGAACCCCACAAAAATGGTCTATCATATGCATATTCACCACTTAAACTATAAGCACCATATCTATCAGTCTCTGATTTAAATGGACGAATCAACTGAGAATGACATGCATTACAACCCTCTGCTATATAAATTTGACGACCAGCAGTTTCAAGCAATGTATATGGTTTTAGATTTTCAACAGGACGAGAAGCCTTAGCAAAATCTGGCAATATCTCAACAAGTCCAGCAATAGAAAAAACTAACAAAAACACAACCGTAAAGAAAAATGGATTTTTTTCTAACCAATGAAACATTATACCCTCCCCTTATGCAGCCATAGGCGTTGCGTAATTAGGTTCTTTTTGAAGCTCTTTACTAGCAACAATAGTCATTATAATATTGTAAGCAAACATTATAAATCCTATAAGATACATAGCTCCACCAATAGCCCTAATAACATAATATGGTATCAACACAGTAACAGTATCAATAAACGAATAAGCTAAACTTCCAAACTCATCAGTAGCTCTCCACATCATACCTTGCGTAATACCTGCAATCCACATGCTTGAGAAATATAAAATAATAGCCGTAGTTTGAATCCAAAACTGCATATCCATAATCTTCTTAGAATAAATCTCACGCTTAAACAATCTAGGTGTCATGTGATAACAAGCAGCAATAATTGTAAATCCAACCCAACCTAAAGCAGCATCATGAACATGCCCAATAATCCAATCTGTAAAGTGTGCTAAAGCATTAACTGATTTTATCGACTGAATTGGACCTTCTAAAGTTGCTAGCATATACCAAGTAGACGCAAGAATCAAGAATTTAATAAGTGGAGATTCTTTTAGTTGATGCCATTGTCCCTTCATTGTAAGTAGCATATTTACAGCAGTTCCCCATGAAGGCAAAATAAGCACAACAGAGAAAATTGAACCCATTGTTTGCATCCAATCAGGCACAGTTGAATAGATAAGATGGTGACTTCCAGCCCAAATATATACAAACATCAAGCCCCAGAATGAAAACAAAGTAAGCTTATAAGAAAAAATAGGCTGACCAGATTCCTTTGGCAAGAAATAATAAATTAATGCAATAATTCCAGATGTAAATACAAAAGCAACTGCATTATGACCAAACCACCATTGAACCATAGCATCATTTGTTCCAGCATATAAAGATATGGAATGAAGCACTGACCCAACACCAGAGACCAAATAAGTTGGAATTGATAAGTTATTAAAAATATAAAGTGCAGAAATTGCTACAAATGTCGCAATAAAATACCAAAGGCTAATATAAATAGTCTGTTCTCTTCTAACACCCATAGATCCAAACAAACTAACACCCCATAATACCCACACAATAACAACCAACAAGTCCAAAGGCCAAATTAGCTCTGAATATTCTTTTGATTGATTAAGTCCGGCAAATAGACTAATAACAGCTAAAAGCATTAGCACGATATATAGCCAAAAATGAAGATGTCCTATGAACTTTAAAAATGGATATTCATTATAAGAAATTTTCAATACCCTTTGACCAATATAATACCAAGAAGCCCAGATACCACTTAAGGTAAAACCATAAATAATACCATTTGTGTGCAATGGTCTTAAACGACCAAATGTTCCGAATTCTCCCGCTAAATAATTTAGACTAGGAAATGCCAACTGAAACGCCACTATAACACCCAATAATAATCCTACGATACCAAACGCTATTGTGGCAAATAAAAATAATTTTGCAATGGAGTAATCATACTCTAAGGCAGAATCTGACTGCATACGCTCTCCTTCTCTTAAAAGTTACCCTCTCTAAAAATGTAAAAGGATCCTTACATTTTACAACAAATAAAATAACCAAAAACTTAAAAGATAGCGTAAAATGCTAACTTCAGATATTGCCTACATCATATAATTGAATAATTCCTGTTATATTTTTATTATGGTCCAAAACTACAAGTTCTTTAATTTTATATTTAAGCATAATCTCTTCAGCTTCAGAGGCTTTTGAATTTTCATTGATTGTCTTTGGAGTATTAGTCATTATATCTTTAGCCATACATTCAAAGTTACCACTCTTAAGTGCTCTTCTTAAATCTCCATCTGTAATAATTCCAGATAAGCTACCATTATCACATACTAGACACATTCCAAGCTTACCACTTGTCATACATTCTATTAAGTCTTTAAAATTAGTCTCACTAGATACTATAGGCAGATTATTAACACACATAATATCCTTAACCTTTGTTAATAACTTCCTACCTAAACTACCGCCCGGGTGAAACATAGCAAAATCCTCACTCTTAAAACCTCTAGCATTCATAAGTGCTACAGAGATAGCATCTCCCATAGCCAAAGTAGCAGTAGTAGATGAAGTTGGTGCAAGTTGCAATGGACAAGCTTCCTTTTTGATACTTATATCCAAGAAGTATTGACTTTCTCTAACTAGTGTTGAGTTCTTATTTCCACTCATTGCAATTATTGGAATCTTTCTGTGTTTTATACTTGGAATAATTCTTAAGACTTCCTCACTCTCGCCAGAATTTGAAATTGCCAAAACAACATCATCTTTAGTAATCATTCCTAAATCCCCATGCAACGCTTCTGCAGGATGCAAAAAGAAACTAGGAGTGCCTGTGCTAGCAAGGGTTGCAGCTATTTTTGCACCTATATGTCCTGATTTTCCCATTCCACTAACTATAAGCCTACCTTTAATGTATAAAATAAGCTTTATAATTTCATTAAAATCATCTGTTAAATTATTTTTTAGATTCAATATTGAATCAGATTCGATACTAAATACCTCACAAGCGATATCTCTATAATCCATAAAAGCTCCTATAATACCATGGCACCAATACTAGCACCAATAATTAGTGGAATGTTATACATTAAAAATGTAGGCACACAAGTATCCCAAATATGATCATGCTCTCCATCCGCATTCAACCCAGAAGTAGGTCCTAATGTGCTATCAGATGCAGGACTACCTGCATCTCCTAATGCACCTGCAATACCTACAAGCAAGATAATAGCCTTTGCATCAAAGCCAAGATTCAAAGCTAAAGGACAATAAATAGCCGCTATTATAGGTATAGTACCAAATGATGTTCCAATTCCCATAGTAATTAAAAGTCCAACAAGAAGCATAATTAAGATTCCACCTAGCTTACCACCTGCAACACCAGATACAAAATCAACCAAACTCTCTATCGAACCAGTCTCTTTTAAAACATTTGCAAACCCAGCCGCTACAAGCATTACAAAGGCAATAAAAGCCATCATTTTAAAGCCATTCTCCATAACTAAATCAATATCATTCCATTTAATTCCACCAAGTGCTATCATAACAATCAATCCAGCAATTCCACCAAGAGGCAATGAGGACATATAAAGCTGTACACAAAATGCAACTATAGTCCCTATTAGCACTCCATAATCCCCTCTTGTCATTGTAATATCTTTTATAGAATCCAAATTATGACTAGTAGCAAAATCCTCCCTATACTCTCTAGGCTTCCTATAAAAAACAAAAATTGCCAATAATAAACCACAAAGCATACTAGCTCCACCAATCCACATAACGCTTTGTATATCGCTTAATGTTACATTGATACCATTTTGCACTAGCTGATCTCTAAGAATTGTATGATATATAAGTCCAAATCCTATCCCCAAACTTACATAAGGTGCCTTAAGCCCAAATGTCAATGCACAAGCAACAGCTCTTCTGTCTATTTTTAGCTTATTCATCAATGGTAAAAGTGGAGGTATTAAAATAGGTATAAATGCTATATGCACAGGAATTAGATTCTGCGAAAAACAAGCAAAAAAAGCTAATGACAAACAAAACATTGCTCTTTTGTTTTGTATAAACTTTGCAATATTAAATACCAAAATAGGCGTTAAATTACTTCTAGCAATAGCAGATGCAATGGCGCCAAGCAAAATATAACTTAATGCTGTCTCCAAATTGCCTGCCATACCAGATATCAAAAGCTCTATACTTCTATCAAACCCAAGCCCAGACACAAATCCAGCAACCAATGCAGAGACCAAAATAGCCAATAAAACATTTAACCTACACAAACATAAAATACTCATAATCAAAATAGAAAAAATAGTCGCATTAATCAACATAGCTTCCCCTATATTTACTAGAATCTAAAAATACAAAACTACCAATATCTGCGTTTAAATAATCGCTAACCACGCTACATTTAACTTTGAATAAAAAAAATATCTTTGGATTTTTGAAAGATTCCAAAGATTCAAAATTCCCCATACCTTTTGATAGAATCAAATCTGCTGTATTGTATATTTCATAAGCTTTAGCACTTGATAAATCAGGTATGAATCCTGGTGTGCCAATACCACTATCCACCACATCACACATATTAAATAAATTTGAATTACTTTTCTTTAAATCTTGTATTGTAATATCATTTATTATACTTTGTCCTCTTGTAAAATATGTGATTGCTAGCTTTGGATTTAAGCACTGTAAAACTTCAATCAAAATCTCATCAAGCTCATTTTCACCAGCATTATCACCTATATACAGCAAATTTTTAGCATACATTAATTTCTCTTGAAAAGATTCAATATCAAAATATTTAAACTGCATATTAAATAAAGAATCTTTTTCTTTTTCTAAATCAAACTTCAATTGTGCTCCATAATCAATCACATTACCAAGCGCAGCACAATAAATACCAAACTTAAGTAAAGATTCTTCATCTTGTATATCTATTTCTTTCTTTAGAAATTCCTTTATTTTTCGTGCTTTTTGTATGCTATCTTTTTTTATAGTGTGATATATATCATCATTATTTAAATTCTTTGCCAAAGCAGAATATATAGGCATAGCCACCAAAGTAGGAGGAATCTCAAAGTCTTTTTTTAAATTAGAATCCTTAAAAAAATGTTCTAATTTAGTCCTTAAATCGCCCTCTAAAAAATCATTAGCCTCTTTTATTGCAATATCACAATTATTGCTTTGTGCTAATTTAGCAGATGAACTTACCTGTTGCTTTAGACATTCCAAACATTCTTTTTGTAACTTTATAATATATCCTTACAATTATTCTTGTTCTTTATTTTCTTGTGGATTTACAACCTTACCCCACATCATTTTATACTTTCTTTTTAGAAATTCAATTTCCTCTTGTGCTACTCTTAACTGCTCTCTTAAGAGTGCTATTGTCTTTTTATCGTCTTCATATACCTCTTGAGTATTAAATAATGCGTCTTTTAGAAATTGATTCTCACTTTTTATGCTACTTATTGTCTCTTCTTTTGAGGTCATCACTTTTTCATGCAAACTTAAAATTGTCCCTATTGTTTTTTCTACAAATTCACTATCAACAGAAGATCCTTGAGATGAGCTATCAACCATTACTGCATTACCACTACTAACCACAACAGCCTTTGCACTACTGCTTGCATCTATGTAGAATTTGCCATCTTTTTGCATACCCTTTAGCTCACCATTTGAGACCATCTTTAGCACTTTTTCTTTTTCTAATTTAGAAATTTGAACAAACTCATCAATTACTACCCAAGATTCCATAATGATCCCTATAAAATTACTTCAATATCACTAGAATCTAATTCTACATTTTTAGCTTTCATAACTCTATCTTCTCTTAATTTACCTTCTAGCTCAGAATTACTCAATGCTAAAATTTGCATAGCTAGATAAGCACTATTGACAGCACCAGTTTTACCTAATGCAACAGTCCCAACTGGCATACCAGAAGGCATTTGAACAGTTGAAAGCAAAGAATCTAATCCATCCAATGCACCTCCCTTTAGAGGGACACCTATTACAGGCTTTGTAGTCATTGAAGCTACTGCTCCTGCTAGATGTGCTGCCATTCCAGCAGCTGCGATAAATACCTTAGCACCCTTTTCTTCAGCACTTTTGATATAATCCTTTGTCCTTTGTGGACTTCTGTGTGCAGAGCTAATAATCACCTCATAAGGAACATCAAATTTCTTTAACACAGACACACACTCGCTCATAACATTATAATCACTCTTGCTTCCCATTAAAATTGCCACAAACTCCATAATATTCTCCTATTTTATAAAGATTCTGCATAAGGTTTTTTCTGTGCTTTAATCCTTACTATTCTTGCACCTTCAGTTGCTAATACTTCATAAGTGCAATATTCATCATCGATAATATCACCAACAACTGGCATTCTCTCTAGCAAATTAAATACATAACCACCAATTGTTACTTGCTCTGTATCTTCAAAAGAGATACCAATTACATCAGCAACCCTCTCTAAATCAAGCATACCATCAAAAGAATAACAATCTTCATCTATCTTATGATAGTCATCATTTTTTTCATCATGCTCATCTGATATATCACCAATAACTTCCTCTAGTATATCCTCCATAGTTAAAAGTCCAGCAGTCCCACCATACTCATCAACTACAAGTGCAGTATGAATCTGTCTTCGCTTCATCTGTGTAAGAATATTCGATATAGAAGCACTCTCTGGCACAATTATTATCTCTCGTACTAATTTTTCTAGTTCTTCTGAAGGATTTGAAGAAAGCATAGTTTCCAATAAATCACGCAAATGAATCATGCCAATTATATTATCCTTACCATCTTTGCAATATGGGTATCTTGTATGCTTTGTTGATGTTACTATATGCATATTTTCTTCATAGCTATTATCATCATACAGACATATCATATCTTTTCTAGGCGTCATTATCTCTCTAGCTATAGTATCAGAGAAACTAACTGCATTTTGTATTATTTCATTTTCTATTGTGTCTAAATAACCACCTTTAAGGGATTCGCCTACAATAATCTTTAACTCTTCTTCAGAATGAACACTCTCTTCACCTTCACTAGCTGGTTTTATATTCATTCTATGCAATATAAAAATGGCTAAAAAATCAAATATTTTAATTAGAGGAAAAAACAACAACCAAAACAAATGCAATGGTCTAGCTATTATAAGTGTGCATTTTTCAGCCTTTGCTATAGCTATGGATTTTGGAACAATTTCACCCACTACAACATGCAATAGCGTTATAAAGCTAAATGCAATTACAAAACTAACAGAATGCAATAACACAAGATTATCACTAATAAAATATTTAAAAGGTGTTTCAAGTAACCTAGCAATGGCAGGCTCACCAATCCAACCAAGCCCCAAAGATGAAAGAGTAATTCCAAGTTGTGTAGCAGAAAGATAAGAATCTAATTTTCCTGTAATTTTCAAAGCCAACTTAGCACCAGATACATCACGCTTAACAAGCTCCTCTAATCTAGAGCGTCTAATTTTAACAATAGCAAATTCAGAAAGAACAAAAAAACCATTAAGAAGAACAAGAAATAAAGCAAGTATAGACAAAATAACCGACTGGGGTTCCAAAAATGACTCCTTTTAAAAAAGTAAAATGTAATATGCACTATTTTAACACACTTTTTTATGTATCTTCCATTTCTTTTATAAATACTTCGTTAATTCCTCTGCTAAGCCCCATTCCAAACAACAAAATAGTCCATGAAAGATAAACCCAAATAAACAAAAAAAGCACTATACTAAAAGAACCATAAAGAGTTAAATATGCTTTGTTATAAAACACATAATACACAAAGCCATGCTTACACAATGACCATAAAACTGCAGTAACAAGAGAGCTTGTAATTGTATTTTTCGTGCTAATTTTGGTGTTTGCAGAAATCTTAAACAAAATAAAAAATAAAATCCAAGTAATAAAATATGGAAGCAATGTGTATAAAAAACTAAATAATTTCGTATATCCAAGAGAATCTAAATAAATATAAGCCTTAGCACTAAAATACATAGAAAATAAAATACCAATAGGAAAAAGCGTCATACAAGTCCAATACACAGACAATGAATCCCAAAAGCCTCTAGCATTAGAATGAAAAATCTTAGAAGCTATAAATTGATAGTTTCTAAAAAATAAAATTGAAGTTATAAATGCATACAAAAGCCCCATTCCACCAAGCTTCAACGAGTTTTTTAAAAAACTATCAATATATCCTAAAAATACATCAGAATGAGTAGGTATAAAATTTGTAACAACTAAATTTTTAAAATGCTCTAAATACTTGCTAAATTCAGGCAATGAAGCAACTATTGAAAAAACTATTAAAAGCATTGGCAATAGGGCAAAAATAGTATAAAAACTAAGACTTGCTGCAAAATACAGCAAATCTCCCCTTAAAAACGCATACAAATATCGCAATAACAGATAAATTTTACTTTTTATATCAATTACAACTTCCATAAATCACTCGCAACTAGTTGCAATACTATATCCATAACTTTTGATTCTCTCTACCTCATCTTTTGGAGTATTTCCCTTAGTTGTTAGATAATCACCAAGCACAACAGCATTTATGCCACATTCAAATAATTCTTTTTGATTATCTCCAAAGACAAGCTCCCTCCCACCAGCTATCATAAGTCTAGCATTTGGTAAGTATTCCCTAGCTAATCTAACACACTCCAATGCCTCTTGTCTACTCAAAATCTCCTTGCTTAATGGCAATGCACCATTTGGCATAAAGAAATTCACAGGAGAGCTATGTGGATTTAAGGTTTGCAAAGCATACAATAAATCCGTTCTATCCTGCCAAGTTTCTCCCATTCCAAAAATTCCACCACTGCATAACCCAAGCCCAACTTCTAATGCATTCTCACAAGTTTCATATCTTTCTTCCCAGCTATGAGTTGTGCATATATTTGGGAAAAATCCCTTAGAAGCCTCAAGGTTATGATTATAGCTTGCAATGCCAGAATCTTTTAGCTCTTTTAATGCTTCTTTAGTAGCAATTCCATTACAGCCAATTAGGTGTAAATGTAGCCCAGAATCCAAAATTGCCCTTGCAACCTTGCTTATATATTCCACCCTTTTATCATCTAAATTTCTACCACTAGTTACAAGGCAGAATCCCAAAGCACCATTTTCACTAGCAACCTTTGCTTCATGCAATATTTGCTCCAATGGTTTTAATTTATATCTATCTATATCAGCGTTAAATTTAGCACTCTGTGTGCAATACGCGCAATCTTCAGCACAAGACCCACTAGAAACATTTGATATTGTGCATAAAAAAATATCTTTCATACTATTCCTTTATTAGCTCATTTTTACCATTAAAATCCCTAAGATTCACACTAATATTTTCTAAATAAAATACAGCAAAATTAGGATTATGAATATCTTTGTATATATTCTTTACCAACTCATATTTATTAAACATGGCCTCTTTTACTTTTAAATCATCACTAAATTTTGCATTACCTCTTATTCTAAGCCATGCACTCCCATCATTATTGCAAGATGATAGCTCAATGCCACTATGATTGCTTATATGCTTATATAGATTCTTATCCTTTGCAGTACAGAAATATAATTTATTATCCATATATAATGGAGAGTGAAAAGGTCTTACCCTAGGATTCCCGCATGTTCCAAGAGTTGCTAAAAATGTAGGATATTTATCCAAAAATTCTAAAATTTCATTAGTCATTTTCTTCCTTTATTATTCTTTCCTTACATGATATACATTCATACACTTCCTTGCCCCTATATGTCCTACTAGCCATTAAAAAGTCGCACTTTGGACATTTTTTATTAGTTGGCTTAAAGTTTGAAATAAAGTCGCATTTAGGGTAATTTGCACAACCATAAAACATTCCTCTCTTGCTTCTTCTTTGTAATATTTCACCACCACATTTAGGGCATTTGATATCCAAAGATTCTTGCTTTGTTAGTGTTTTTGTATTTTTGCATTTAGGATATCCACTACATGCGATAAACTCACCATTTCTACCAACTTTCTTAATCATAGGAAGTCCGCATTTTTCGCACTCGCCAAAGCTTTCTACTTCTTTTGCAGTTTCTTGTTTTTCTTCCTTTTTGATAAACTTGCACTTTGGATATCCGCTACAACCTACAAACTCTCCATATCTACTACTTCTTTTAACTAGCTCCTTACCACACATTGGGCATTCCTCACCAGTTGGCAGTGCTAATTTTTGACTTTTTATACTTGTTTTGCCTGATTTTATCTTATCTATAAATGGCTCATAGAATCTACATAATAATTCTTGCCAATCTTGTTTACCATCTGCTATATCATCTAACTTTTCTTCTAAATTAGCAGTAAATTTAGAATCTACAATCTCGAAAAAATGCTCTTCTAGTAGCTCGACTACCTTAAATGCTATCTCTTGTGGTTTTATTTGCTTTTTTTCTATGCTTATATAATCTCTATTGCTTAGTAGAGTAATAGTAGGTGCATATGTGCTTGGGCGACCTATACCTAAAGATTCTAGGGTTTTTATCATACTTGCTTCTGAAAATCTAGCAGGAGGTTCTGTTTCATGCTTAACTGCTTTGCACTCTTTTAACTCTAATATCTCACCAACTTTGAAATTTGGCAAGATATTATCCTTATCTTCATTGCCAAGCACCTTATAAAAGCCATCAAAAACCAACTTCCTACCACTTGCTTTAAGCTTTGCATTATCACTTGCAATAAAAATATTTTGAGAATCAAATTCTGCATCAGTCATTTGAGAAGCCAAGAATCTCTTATAAATCAAACTATACAATCTTAATTCATCATTCTTTAAATATTGTGTTGCTATTTCTGGTGTAAATTCAAGTAATGTCGGACGAATCGCCTCGTGTGCTTCTTGTGCTCCTTTGCTTTTTGTGGTATATATTTTTGGCTTTTGAGGGACATATTTATCTCCATATTGCTTTTTAATCAAGCTTCTAGCCTCATCTTGTGCTACTTTAGCTATATTTAGACTATCTGTTCTCATATAAGTAATAACGCCCATGGTCCCCTTGTGCGTCATAACCCCCTCATACAATCTCTGTGCATTCTGCATTGTGCGAGATGGTGAGAATCCCAAAATAGAACTTGCACTTTGTTGCAAAGTAGAAGTCATAAAAGGCGGTGGAGTTGCGGATTTTTTCTTTTTGTTTTCTATATTTATAATGCTAAACTTTGAATTTTTTATGGATTCTACAATGCAATTAGCCTCTTTTTTATCTTGCAAAGATAGCTTTTGAATCTTTTCTCCATTATATTCTACTAGCTCAAAGGGTGTGCTTGGCAACATTATAGTATCAATTGTATAGTATGTTATTGGCTTAAAATTTAGTATTTCTTTTTCTCTATCTACTATTATTTTTAATGCACTACTTTGCACCCTACCAGCACTTAATCCTCTTTGAATCTTGCTTGAGATAAGTGGGCTTAAATTATATCCCACAAGCCTATCTAAGAGCCTTCTTGCTTGTTGTGCATTAACTTTATCCATATCTATATGTCTAGGAGACTTTAATGAATCTAAAATAGCACTTTTTGTAATCTCGTGAAATACGATTCTAGGCAATAAATCTGGCTTCTTACCTATTGCAACTGCTATATGATAGCCTATTGCTTCACCTTCTCTATCCTCATCAGTTGCGATATAGACTGCTTTAGATTTTTTAGTTAGCTTTATTAGCTCATCAACTATGCTTTTATGGTCGCTATCAATGGTATATTCAGGTATAAACTCTCCTGCTTCATATTTAATTCCCATCGTTCTTTTTGGCAAATCCCTAATATGCCCTTTTGAAGCAATAACCTCATAATCTTTGCCCAAAAACTGCTTAATTGTTTTTGCTTTTGTTGGAGATTCAACTATTATTAAATTTTTCACAACACTTCCCTAAAACACAATATTTTTGACAATAATACAAAATCTATAATAAATCAATTTTTAAGATTTTAGAAAATCATTGTATATTTCTTTGCCAATTTGTGTGCGTGCAAATGCGATAAAATAGTTATTTCTTATGCTTTCTTTGTTATATTTTAGCTTCTCTTTGCTAACACAATCTAGCATAACACCACCAGATTCTTCTAATATCACATCACATGCTGCCATATCCCACTCGCTTGTGCCATTGAATCTAGGATATAAATCAGCCTTACCAGCTGCAAGAGAACACACCTTTAAAGAAGAACCACACTTGAGTGTTTTTAAATTATATTTTTTAAAAAACTCTAAAGTCTCCTCTGTGCTATGAAAAACAGAATCACAAGCCAAAAGACTATCATCTTTTACTATTCTATCGCCATTTAGCTTTATTTTATTACTCTTTATAAATTCAATACTATTGCTATTTTCTACATTCATCATATACGCACCATGACCACTTAATGCAAAATACAACTCATAAAATGCAGGTGCATACACAACCCCTAAAATGGGTCTATTCTTATGTATCAATGCTATATTTATAGTAAAGCCACCATTTTTAGCCAGAAAATCCTTAGTGCCATCTAGTGGATCTATAAGCCAATAATAATCTAGATTTTTTCTTTGTTCATACTCCAAAATAGCCTCTTCAGAACATATCTTATATCCAAACTCTTGCAAAGAATCTGTAATATATTCATTAGATTCCAAATCAGCTTTAGTAAGAGGGGAATCATCACTCTTTAAATCATATGTGCAATTCCCATAATATTTCATAGTTATAAATCCAGCTCTAATTGCAATTTGTGCAACTTTATATAACATTTCTATATTATTTTCCATTTATAACAATCTCCAAATCACTCTTAAAATCAATTTCACACCAATTACCCTCTATAAACACCGGGTTTGCATTATTGTATTTATCTATAATTCTTTGCAAAAAGCTAGTCATATACATATTATCAAAATCTTTTCCATCATACATATCATAGCGATTTAGAGAATCATAAAACTTAACAACATCACTTAAAAATTTATAAGACATTTTAAAAAGCCCTGTATATTGCCCTTCTATATCATCATAGCTACTTGCTTTCTTGCCTAATTCTACTATTTTTCCATTTTTAATCTTTAAACTCTCAGCATCATCTAATGGATTAGCAAATCGTCTCTCCCACAAGCTTCTCCAAGCTTTATCAACAACGATATTTAGCTCTCCAATAGAATCTTTTAACTTAGATATAGTATCGCTAAAATACACAATATCTGCATATGAGATAATTAAATCACTCTTAGTGCTAATGCAAGATTCCAAAAACTCTCTAGCACAAAACATTGTGCTAACCATATTTGTCTTATCGTATTTTTTGTTTTCATAAAATGCAGCAATGTCAAATTTATGCAAATAACTCTTTAAAGTATCAAATAAATATCCACCAACAACGGCAACCTCACAAATACCAGCCTTCTTTAAAGCCTCTATTTCATAATCTATTATTTTCCTACCATTATACTCAACCATACATTTTGGATTATTTTCTGTCAAAGGCAGAAGTCTAGAGCCAAATCCAGCAGCTAATATCAATGCTTTCATAACTTTTCCTAATTAGAATCTTTAAGTTATAAAATTATAGCAAGATAGTTAATTATTCACCTGCTAATATCTTATCTATTTGCTCACATATGTAATCACTAGACTTTAGTGGATTAAACAATATTTCATCTCTAAATTCTTGGATTTTTTGCTTGTAAGATTCAAAGTCTATATTTTCTATCATTTCTCCTAATTGCTTAAAATTACTAGCAAGCCCACCAATTTTTTGAAAACTTTCATTATACACTGGTATATTATTGTATGGTGCAATGCAAAATGAAGGTCTAAGGGTGCTAAAACTATAAGTAAAGGCACTAGTGCTATAATCTGTAATGATAAAATCACTAAAATTACAAAACACATTTCCATCTGTCATATCAATAGAGATTCTTTTGTTATTTTCATACTTCTTCTTTATTAGTGAATATATTATGTGATTGTTCTTTGAATTCATAGGATGTGCTCTATAACTTATGTTATAACTAGTATTTTCAAGTAACCATTCTAAAATAGAGCTTTCAAATCCAGCTACCAAGTTTGTGGTTTTTAAATCATTTGAACTAACAAACTTCAAAGTAGATATATAAGAAATGATATTTTTAGATTCATGTTTATAATTTGAAATTGCAAAATCTAGCTTTGGATATCCACATTCTAGTAGTTTTGCTTTATTACCAGCTTTTTCATATCCATCCTTAGATATAGTTGTTGGGATAATTATATAATCCATAAAACTATCACTAGAGGCAGTTGGCAACAATAAAGAATGTGGTATATACATTTTTTTAACATTCTTATTCAAAAACTCTCTATCAATTTTCCCGTTTTCATATCCAACACCATCAGCAGTAAGTATCAAATCAATTCCATCAATATCTAAATAAAAATAATAGGTTATATTATTATCAAAAAACCTCCAATAAGCTACAATAACTTCATTTACGCTTTTTTCTAGATCATCATGCAACATTTGAGGCACTATTGCTATTACATTATATTTTTTTCTTAACTTTTTTAGTAAAGTACCATATTGACTTCTATATGTATCATAAAAACACATAACAACAATATTTTTCTTATCTTTTTTTAAGACACTCTGTATTTTTTGCTTTAATTCTTTACTATAAAAATCTACTCTATCTTGTGCAGTCATGCTATATCACTTGCTAAGAAATGTTCTATAAAACCTATTTTTCTATCCATATTAGCTTGTATAATATTTCTTAATTCTTTGTGACTATACGCACAATATACACAAGTATTAAGCAATAAATCAAGCCTATCATTTCCAAATTTTGCTTCATCAAACCCATTTAGAAATAAAATACTAGGTCTTTTGCAAAAAAGACTATATGCATATACAATATTTGAAATATCGCTAACTAGAAATGAACTATCAATACCTTCTTTTAAAGAAGAAATTCTTTTGATATTACAATGTTTTATAGAATCTAAAAATTTCTTATTATAGTCTTCTTTAGTATCACAAAAAGGAAGGAATAATATCTCTATATTTGCCCCCCCCCCCGCAGAATCTAAACACTCACATAACGCTATGTCATATCCTAGTGTAGAGTTTGTTATCATAATATCTTTTATTTCTCGTAGGCTTGGAGCATATATTATTTGCATACTCTCTCCTTTACTTTTTTAAACCATATATCAAAAACATCTCTATATTGCATACCACACTCCCTCTCTATGTGCCACATTATAGCATATATATCATGTTGCTTGTGTCTGAAAGCCTCAATGCTACAATCAATCTTAGCCAAAGCTTCTAGTTCATCTCCAAGCTTGGTTATACAATAATTGTGATATGAATTTACCTCATATTCTTTATTATCCACCATTATTTTATGATTACCAACATGCCCACTTTGCCTCTCAAAACTAGAAGAAAAATAATAAGAAATAATCTGTGCTCCATGACATATACCAAGAAGTGGTATTTTGTGTTCTATACATTCTTCAATGATTTTAGATTCATAAGAGTCTCGTTTATTATTTATTCTACTATCATCAATGGTTGATAAATCATTACCACCACTTAAAATAACTCCACTTACATAAGGAATATATCTATTAAACTCTATCTCATAGCTTAGTGGTAACGGCAAATAATCTCTTAAATATTTTCTAAAAAATATTCCCCAATCTAATGCCAAGCCCTCTCTTAGTTCCACATAAGATGAATTTTCCATTAATCTTTGTGAAATTGCTATAAACATATAATTTGCTCACTTTGACAATCAATAGTAATATTGGTTGCTTGTAAATATTTCTTAAAAGATTCCTCTCCTACACCTATTACAGCTGGCATACCAAGTTCTGATGCGCGAATTGCCATATGAGAGTTTGCCCCTCCATAGCAAGTTATAAATCCTGCTATATTTTTTGTAAATAAATAATCATATCCGGGGTCTGCAGCATAAATAAGCACTATTTTACCATCTAAATTAGTATCATTTTCTTTTGCAACATTTGCACTTATACATTTTTGTGATATAAAATTTGGCAACACCATTTGGCTAAAGAATCCAAAAATCTCGCTACTATCCCTTAAGAGTTGTGGCAATTTTAATGCTAAAGTTAGCTCATATTCTTCTTTATGTCTTTTAATCTCATCTAAGAATCTATTCTTTGGGCTTTTAGAATATAGCGAAGAATATAAAGTTAAGATATTTTTAATATCAAGATGTGCCATATCCTCCTTATCTATTCCATAATATTCACCAAGCTCACCTATTAGCTTTAATGCCATTGACAGTAACTTTGTAAATTCAAACTTTGCATATTCCCTACCTTCAATGGCTACTTTTAAAAATTTAAAAAACTCATCTACATTCATGCTAAGACCATTTTCACTTAATATTTCTTCTAGTTTTGCTTTTCTGTCATCAGCGATACTAAACTCAACATGACTATTCTTAATCACTTTAACATCACTAAAATACTCACTAAAAGCCTCATCATATCTAGGAGATAAAATATTATAAGTCCCCGCTCTTAAATGACCAAAGTCTCTTAAAAACCCTTCTTTATCTTTTAAATCATAATTACTCAACTTTTTACTAATTGTATTTAGAGAATTCAAAAAAGTATTCTTTTCATCAATACTAAAAAATCCAATCTCGACCAAAGAATTAAGTAAAGAAATAGCAATAAACCCTGCCCTAGCAATCCCAGCAAATGGTAAAGTTCCATATCTCTTTGTTGATTCTAAAAGCCAATAAATCTTATCAATATTTGAAAGATTAGAATTTAAAATTTCATCATAATAAAAAACTAATTTTTTTATCTTTTTTATATCTTTTAAATATAAACCCTTTTTGTGCTTAATTATTAAATTTGTAAGATTTAGCAGTGAAAACTCTAGTCTTTTAATTTCATTTTCATTAAATCCGTGTTGTAATAATTGCTCTAATTTCTTAGGGGTATTAAAGTCATAGCATGAAAATACAATATCAAACTCTATCTTATCATGTAAATGTGGGGATTTGGAAAGTTTATCCAAATAATAATTCACAAGTTTATTGGCAATATTTTTATCTAAACTTTTTGGGATAAAAGAATTAAAAGAAAGTCTAACATCAATATATGGAATCCCTAAGAATGAATGCATAAGTGGGTGAGATCGTAAATTTAAATATCCATAATTATCCCTTTGATATGCCCAAATATTATCAGTGACAATTTCTTTATAGAGACTTAATGCTAATCTTTTTGGCTTTAGCCCTATTATTTCTGCTGGATTCCAATCAGGCATAACGCCAAAAATAGCCCTATCTCCAAAGACATCAGGTGTGGCTTTTTGTAGGCTTACAAATCGCTTCTCGAGCCTCTCTAGTGCTTCTAGTGGTAATGCATTAAATAAATTTTCCTTATTCTCCATTACCAATGGACGCACTTGAAAACAATAAAGCTTTCCTTTAGATATGGCAAACTCTATATCTAATGCCTTATATTCATATAGAGATTCAAGCTCTAATATCATTTCTATTATTTTTTTTAAATTTTCATTCTTTGGAGGCTTAGAATTTCGATAATGAAAATAGCTAACAATATCGTTGCTACTACCATCTGTTATTGCACTATTTGACCCACTAGTATCATATTGTATGCAAAAATATGGTGCAAAATTATCTTTATCTACACTAAATGCGACTCCACATATTTCTATATCATCAAGCATTGTTTGAACAAGAATCTCATCATCAAAATTTGGCATAGAATCTGCAACTTTTTTTAATGCTTCTTTTAGATTCTCCTCTCTTACATTTGCTATACTTAAAAATGCACCAGCATTTGACTCTATCTTGCTATCCTCACTTTTTGATGAACTACGAACTATAAATTTATCTCCAAGCTTTAAGATTTTATCTTTTAATAATTCAAAATCACTTTCTACTTCTTTTAGATTAGTAATCAAAAGTGGCAAAATTTCTCCACTCTTTAAAATGCTTTGTAGATTTTTTAGATTCTGTGCTTTTGAGGCAAATTTAACACTCATCATCTTCCCCTATCTTACTAATTATAAAATCAGCTATAAACTCACTAGCACAACCTAAATTAAAAACTTCTTCTTCTCTAAAGATAGCAATCTCCTTAGCCTTCTTGTTACTGATTGTTCTGCTTTGTGCTTTTATATTTTTTATGATTTTTATAGCCTCATCACAATTATTTGCTTTAACATGTATTTTGCTATTAAAAAACGATACGCCATTATAGCAGTTATTAGGAGATACCATACCACTTACAAGTAAAATTGCAGGTTTTAGAGTAGTTAGAGGAAATGTATAAACTAAGCTAGAATAATCCCCAAGTAACAAGGCACAATCATACATAATTTTTACACTTAATTTTTTAGAAGAATCATAAATAAACCAATCCTTATTTTGATATTTTTCTGCAATTTTTTGACTTTCTTGCACCAAAATTCTCCCAGGATATGGACGAAAATATACTTTTGTATTTATAAATTCTCTCTCAAACTTATCTAAAAGCTCTTCTACTACCCTTAGATTTTCAATGCTATTTACGGAGACCAAAATATTGCCCCCCCCCGCAGAGATTATGTGTAGATAGATAGTTTTTATATTCTTTTAGATTTATATCCAAACTAGGATATCCACCGCATATAAGCTCATGCTCATACCCAAGATTCCTAACTTCTTTTTCAAAAATTTTATAATTTGACTTTGTGCTAATTATTCTATAACCATTAATCCCAACCCTGCGCTTAAAGAAAAATGCATCTAATGGTCGATTCCTCTGAAATAATGAAGCAATAGGATCAATAATAGCATGAGGAACATATATGTATTTGCTACCGATATTTGGTGTATTATGTGGCATAAGACATGTTACAACGAATCTAAAAACACTCAAAAAGCATCCGAAATAGCTATTAAAAATTGGAATAAATATACATTTATCTCCAAAGAGTTCTTTTTCTTTTAAATAAAACTCTTCCTCACCATAAATATAAATAGTATCAACCCCCTTACTTTCCAAAATTTCTGCAATATTTCCTAAATGCTTATTATTACCAAATGTAGTCCTAGTAATTCCTATGCTATTTTTAAAATGCGGAAACTTCTTAGCATAATGATTGTTGATTTTCTCAACAATATTTAAAAATGAACAATAAAATACAGAATCTTTTTTCAAAGATATAAAAAAATGCAAAACAAAATAAGCTAGATATGTTAAAGCTAAAAACTCGTCATCTCTTTTATTTTCATATATTTTATTTATTTCAATATTATTTAACAAAATTAACATTAAAGATTCTAGCTCTTCTATTCCATTGTGATACGGAATATTTAAAATATCAGCATTATTTGACAATCTTTCATATAATTTAGAATCTTGATGCACTATCCACAATTTTCCATTTTTTAATATCTCTTCTTTTAATGATTGCAAACTTGTCTCACAAAAACTATCATCAACGAATTTTATATTCATTGAGACAATATTTTGCCTTTGAAGTTCTTGCATTATTACAAATAGGCTTTGAGTATCTTCACCCTTAGGGTAAAGATATATAGTTTCACACTTTTTTAGCACTCCAGCACCTTGTTGTGTATTTTATGTCAAATTCTTTTGGAAGTTGCTCTTGCATTTTATCTGCAATCTTAGAAAACAATTCCTGACCTTCTATTGTTTCTAAATCCCAATAAGGATTCTTAACGCTTCTCCAAGCATTGATATAATTTTCTATACTTTGATGAAAATAAAAATCTTCCTCGATATAAATAATATTATCAAACATATTTTTATGCTGTTCAATAATGCTTCTTTGCTCCTCTCGTCTTACACCTCGTGTATAATTTGGAACAAATTCTAAGATAATGCTTTCTGCTTTCTCTTGTATAGTATCTTCTAAATCTCTATGATTCCACATACATGAAAAATAGCAATCTTTCTTTAGTAGTCTATATGCTTCTTTTAATGCCTCAATTCTATCCATAACATTAAAGCTACTCCCAAATGTAACCCAATCAAACTCTCCACTTTTAAGAGTAGAATCAATCCCTGTCGCTCTAACCCACTCTATATTTTGACCATTAGTTCTTTCAATACCTATTTCTCTCATAGCATCATTTGGTTCCACTGACACAACTTTGCATTCTCTCTCTAAAAGCATAATACTTAAATTACCTGTTCCAGCACCAATATCAGCTACTAAAGGAGTTTTTGCCCCCCCCCCCCGCAGAGATTAGCCTAACTAACATATCAATAGTTTTTGGTGCATAATTTGGTCTATAACTATAATATTTAGCATGTTTAGTATAGTCCCACACTTGTTCAACAATTTTTTCCATATTTACTCCTTAAAATAATTTAAAATTAAACTTTTATACTCCTTTCATAAGATTAATCATTTTTGATTAAAGATTTGTTAAGTCTTGATACCTTAAGTAATAAAAAAACACTATAATAAAGACTATGCCCCATACTATAAGGAAGCTATGAAATAGCCATTTAGCCAAATTAGTAACATTAGACACAATAAAGCTCACAATAAAAATCATAATAACTAAATCAAACTATATAGCTTCTTTAGAAACACAATAAACATTGAAATTACATCCAAACAAATAATAAAAATACCAATTTCTTAACCGCAAATTTCCTTATTTATAAAATTACTAATCAAAAATCTACCAAGAGCTTCACTTGCAAAGCCGAAATTATACACATTCTTATTTCTAAATTCCAATATTTTTTGCTCCCAAGATTCTAAAGAATAATAAATCTCATCAACAATCTCTAAAAACCCATTTTCAACCAACTCGCATTTGATTCCTAGATTACTATCTAGTCTTGGACTATCGCTAATGCTAGGTGATAATGAAATAATTGGAAATGTATTAATAGTAGTGGTAATCCCACCTACAAAAGCAAAACTACTACTATAAACATCTTCACTAATCTCCCAAGAATCACTAATTATAAAATTGTCATTTATCTGCAACGATTCTATTATCTCATTTGCTTCGCCCCACTTATAAGGACCTTCAAAGAATCTTCTATCTCTGTATATCACTCTATATTTGCTAAGAGCTACTTTTATAAGTGGTAAAAATTTGAAAAACTCATCTTTATTATATGGAGCAAAAAGTATTGAATCTTTTTTTGTTATCTTAATTTCCTTAGCTATTAGATCAAACCCTAAATAACCACATTCTATCATCTTAAGATTCTCTAAATTTTTAGCCTTAAAATTATCAAGACCGATACTTAAATAATCAATCCTATCTCCATAGTACTTCTCCACATCGATATTAGACCAATCAGTTAAAGCATGTCCTATGTATAAAGTAGGAACATTTCTATTCTTTATACTTGTAGTTGAAGTTTTACATAGTGCGGTTAAAAAATCTAATTCTTCTGTATGCTCTAGCGGATAACATACGGCTAACATTCTATCTTGATATGGACTATTTTGTATCTTTTGTGTTATTTTTATATATGAAGCCTTAGTTGCACATATGTATAAAATATTTACACTTGAATTATCAAGTAAATAGTCATCTAAATACCCTATATGCTTATCATTTGCTATGCCACATAGCTCTATTCCTATTATGTTTTGCCGCTTTAGAATCCAAACTTGTTCTTTTAGCTTTTTAGCTACTTTTAGTGCATATTCTACAAAGGCATTTTCATTATATTTGATATTTAGAGATTCTAGCTTCTCTTTTAGAATTGTTATTGTTTTTTCATTTGCACCTATTACTTTATTATTTGCTAGAAGTACAACAGAATTACTAGAGATAATAGAATCTTTTTTAGTCTCCAAGCTTGTAAGAGGAGATGAATCATCAATGAAGTCTATAATACACTCCATTTTGCCCCCCCCCCCGCAGAGGTTATCATTCTCTATATACTCTACCATAGCTCCAAGTAATGATCCAGAAATACCATGCGGATACACAAAGAACTTTTTACTTGCAACTAAAGAGTTATTCACATTTTTCCTTTCTCCCTTATTTGGTTACCTTCACACTCCATGCACGAATCTTATAAGGGATTTGTATAATATCCATATCTTTAATCTTATCTTCAATCATAGATAAGATTTCTTGCCATCTAGATTCTCCTGCTTGAGCTTGTATATCATTTACAGAATGCCAAGCACCAAGATATCTAGCCTTATCCATAGTTTCTATATAATCACTCTCTAAAAAGAAACAATCCTTAAAATCACCAGTGCTTACTAAAATATCTTCCCATTTTTTGACATTTTGGCTACCACTGCTTACTCTATTTAATTCCGGAACAATACGCTTTATTTCTTCTTCAATATCAGAAAATAAAGAACCTTCTATAATGTTTCTGGGATTCCAAATAGCGGTAAAATATGCCCCCCCCCCCGCAGAAGATTTTAGAATCCTCTTAAACTCGGGTAGCGATTTTTTAGGATCAGTCCAGTGAAATGAACTAGCCATAATCACCCAATCTGCATAATTTGAAGTAACTCCTGTTTCTTCACCGCTTCCCTTTTGCCATTTTATATTTGTATTTTGTGTGTATTTAATTCCCTCTTCTCTCATATTATCATTTGGCTCTACTGCTAGGACATTTAAGCCCATTTCATCAAGCATTTTAGTAAGTTTCCCAGTTCCAGCTCCTACCTCTACTACTTGTAATTCATTTAATGGCTTTTGTTCATCGTTAATACAAGCTATTAGCTTTTTAAGTAGCATTTCACTATACGCTGGACGATTATGGTAGTGCTTTGCTACTTTTGTAAAATCACCTTGTTGCATATTGTTCCTTTTTTTGATTTAATCTTTGATTATAACAAACCTAGTATAAAAATACATTTATATTTATTCCAATCTATGCATTTTGCATATTTCTATAAACTCTTTATAATACTTCCAATCTTCCATAATATCCTTGCAATATTTTTTAACATTAAAGAATCTTTTTTATTGCTCCTTAAATGTTCTAAAATATCATCTGAATTAATATATAAATTCTCTTGGTATTTAAGCATTTCTTCTATCTTTCTTACAAAATACCTCAAATATTCTATAACCTCATTATATCTTTCTACATCTGCTCTTAATGCTTCTAGGTCATCTTAAAAAATGCACACATCATATATAGTTGCAATAAACCCAATTTCACTAGATAGACTGCACAAACCTTGCTTTTTAGATTCAACAATATTTAAAAATACAATCTTTATTTTCCTATTTTCTAAGATTACTTTCATCTCCAATGGTAGCCATAAATATGCACTACCCTTAAAATAATTTGCCATTAATACATCATTACAATTTTAACTATCCACTCTAAGCCCAAAGTCTTGCATAATATTTCTCATTTTTAAATCAATACTTGGCTTATTTAGCTCTTTTGTATCTATGAATCTTGCATTTTCATCTAGCAACTTACAATATTCTTTAAACACAAAAACACTGCTCCACTCTTTAATGTATATCTGTTTTAAAATAGGTTGCTTTTTATAATCTATAAACACAGATAAAAACGGATCATTTAAATAAAATTGGCTTCTTTTAATCATATCACTTCTATGCCACCTACCCCACCTTGCTAAGACATGTCTAAGCAACTCTATAGGGTCTCTTACTTAGCAGAATCTCACAATTTCATCTCTGCATATAAGACTAAAGAATTTATTTTTATCATCTACATTTCCACCAACAATCTTAGTATTACTAAGATCAAAGCAATAATTATATTTTAAATCTTTTCTATACTATAATATATATAAGAGTAGCACTCCTTAGCACTCTTGCAATCATAAGTAATAATAATCTTTAAATTCTCAACTTTATTTGCAAAATATTCAATAATACCATTTATGTCAGCGCCATGTGGATACAACCATATAAACTTACACTCTCTAGGCAATGGTAAATTAAGATTAAAAGCTTGCTTTGAGGAGATATTCTTATAGTCTGCACTCTTTGGATTAATTAGTGGTGGATATGGATAGTTTTCTTTTTTATATTTATAAAACTCGCTAGATTCTAGCCATTGTTTAATAATCAAAAAGTTATCTAAAAAATAAGCAAAATTATTCAGAATTGTATCAAGCAAATATTGATAACCAACAGAAGCTTCAATAACACTCTTTACATCTATAAACTCAACAATCCCCTTACTATGTGCAAAATATACTAAATCGTTTATAGAATCTGATAAAGCAGGTATATTTACACCACCACACTCTCTTTTAGTCCTAGCAACAATTTTTCTAAACTTAAAAACCCACTAAAACGCCACTTTGCATTATCTCTTATAATCATATCTCCAAGCAATCTAACAACATGAGTTCTATAAGCTAAACTTTCATTATAATCACTACATTCTTCTAAGCTTAAATATTCTAGTTGTGGGAATAACTTTGTTGTATCTCTATATATTTTTAAATTCTTAGTATGATTCCTTTTAATTTTTAAAAGTGCAACTATTAAGCATAATTGCCACTCCCCCCCCCCCGCAGGTATTTTGTATTATCTCACTACCCATTTTATAGGCAATACAATTTTGTTCCCTATGTATTGCAGAATCTATCTTTATCATACAATGTTCTTAAACTAAATTGTTACTCTCTTTAAAATTTCATCTAATTTTTTATCCAAATTATTTTGCTCACTATTTTCTATAACTACATCTGCATTTGGATTATCATATGCTATATCAATTCCTACTACATCTCTTATCTCTCCATTTAATGCCTTACTATATAGCCCCTTTTGATCGCGTCTTTTTAACTCTTCTAAATCACATTTTACATACACTTCAAGGTAATTTTTCAAAGTCTCTCTATTATATTGATAAATCTCATCAAACAAAGAAATAGTAGTAACCACAACAACCTGCCCTTGAGAGCTTAGAAAATGTGCAAATTTCGAGCGTTTGAGTGCTACTTCAATCCTTCCTTCTCTATCATATCCATAAGCTCCAAGCAAGTCTCTTAACTCATCACCATCTAAATACACTACATTTGGAATCTTTTCTCTTAATTTTTGGCTCAAAGCCCTACCTATCGTGCTTTTACCACTTCCAGCTAAGCCACATAGCCATATTACAAGCCCACGCCCATCTTTATCCACAACACACATCTATACAAATTCCTTAATTGCCTCTATTACAAATTGCACTTCTTCATCAATTAAATGCTCACCCATAGGGATTGATAGAATCTCATCTTGCCACATATTTGCATTGGTTGTTTTGCTATCAATCACATATTCTTTATTACTGAATGCAGGTGTATTAGGCAGTGCATTAGGATAGTGAAGCCCTATTTCTATACCTTTAGATTCTAAATGTTTGATTAGAGCTTCCCTATTTTTAATCCTAATTACAAATAAATGCCAAACACTCATGCAAGATTCTTTAACCTCCGGTAAAATCACACAACCACTCAAACCTTCTAAATACATTTTAGAAACTTCATTTCTCCTTTGTATCCATTTATCTAAATGCCTTAATTTCACCCTCAATATCGCTGCTTGCATACTATCAAGTCTAGAATTACGCCCTGCAATTATATGTTCATACTTTTTTAATCCACCATGTGTGCTAATGGCCTTACATTTCTCCAATAGTGCAAAATCTTTACTAACAATAGCTCCTCCATCTCCATAAGCACCAAGATTCTTGCCCGGATAGAAACTAAATGTAGCAATATCACCAAAACTACCAACCCTCTTACCATTAAATGTAGCTCCATGTGCTTGAGCACAATCTTCAATAACTTTTAAATTATTACTCTTTGCTAACTCTAATATCTCATTAATTCTAGCTGACTGACCATAAAGATGCACCGCAACAATAGCAGAAGTATTTTTATTAATCTTACTCCTTAAGTCATCTATATCAATAGTATAATCACTAGCACAATCAACAAAGACAACTTTTAAATTATTCCTAACCACAGCTTCAGCACTCGCTGCAAATGTATTAGCAGGGACTAATACCTCAGAATCGTTTGGTAAATTTAGTGCTTCAATGGCAATTTCTAATGCATCAGTTCCATTTGCAACACCTAAACAATGCATACCTCCACCAATATACTCAGCAAACTCTCTTTCAAACTCCCTTACACTCTCTCCACCAACAAAAGAGCTACTTTCAATCACTTCACAAATCGCCCCATCTATCTCATCTTTGATACTTAAATATTGTTTGTGTAAATCTAAAAATTTTATAGCCATATAGCCCCCATCCAAGAATAATCAGTATAGCTCTCATACACAGAAGAATCCAAAATCTCTCTCCAAGCCTCTTTCATAGAATCATTCCATGAAATATCATCAAAAAGCATTACCCCTCCCCCACTCATAAAAGGAAGTATAGTTTTAAAATACTCCAAAGTAGCCTCTTTATTATGATGTCCATCGATAAAAGCAAAATCAATAGGAGAGATTCTATCTAGCACACCATCTAAGATAGCATCAAACCTACCTTCTATAACTTCGATATTTTCTAAGTTAAAAAATTTATGATTTTCTCTTGCTACTTTGGCTAGGCTTTCACTTCCTTCAATAGTATAAATTTTACATTCAGGTAGAAAATGCGCCATATATGAGCTAGAAAACCCACAGCAAGTGCCAAGCTCTAATATTGTCTTTGGGTTTAATGTTTGGAAGATTTCATAGATTTGTAGTGCTTTTTCTTTTTTTACCCCTATTGTTGCAAAATCACTTAAAGCCACCTTTAACTCTACACCCTTTTTCATTTGTTCTTTTGTTCTTTTTTCATCAGCCTTTCCAGCACCATAATCAACTATATCTAATACAATATCGCTTTCTTTTAACTCATCTCTCCTTTTTTCTATCTTTTCTACAATGTCTAAAAATTCCATTTTAAAGCTCCCTTATCATTCTTGCAGGATTACCAGCATAGATTCCCTTTTTTGTAATATCCTTTGTAACCACACTTCCAGCACCTATAACAACTCCATCACAAATACTAACAGGCAAAATTGTTGCATTTGAACCAATGCTCACATTATTGCCTATGCTCGTATTTTTCCATAAACTCTTATCGCCATATGCAGGACCACCACTATCAAAAATATCATTTATAAACATAACACCATGTGCTATAAAGCAAGATTCTCCAATATTTACCAACTCACATATAAAACTATGACTTTGCACTCTTGTATTTGCACCAATATTCACACCACTCTGAATCTCCACAAAAGGTCCCACAAACACATTATCACCCAAAGAACAACCATACAAATTACAAGGCTCCATAATTTTTACACCACTACCCATTTTTACATTAATTATCCCGCTTTGTATTAGAGTGAAGCTCTCTTTGTTCTCCAGTTCCACTTTTATTATCTGTGGGCTTGATGAGAAACTTTCTGCCCTTGATGATGATATATGGAGGCTCGAAGTTTGGCATTGAAGTGGCGCGAATAATTTTTTCAATTAATTTGCCCCCCCCCCCCGCAGAGAATCTCTAGCTTAATGTGCTTTAAGCTTTCAATTTCACTTCTTAGATGAAATTCTTTTTTAGCTTCAATAGTGCTTTGAGACTTTAACATATATCTACCATAAATCATATTTTCTAAATTTTTACAAAACAATTCTACTCCATGAGAATTTGCTAACTCTAAAAGCTCATCTACAAAACAATCTTGTGGAATAGGAAATCTTTTTTCAAAGACAATATCTCCACTATCAATCCCACAATCAAGCTTATGCAAGGTTACTCCAAACTCTTTATCCTCATTCATAATTGCAAAAGAAAACTGGTTGCAGCCCCTATATTCAGGCAATGGTGCTAAGTGTAAATTAAATGCCATTTCTTTTATGCTTTTTATATGAGATTCTTTTAATATTTCATCATATTGCACAGAAAATAAAATATCAGCCCCTAAAGTATGCAAATCATCTAAACAATCTAAAAGCTTTATATTTTTCTCTTTGCAAAATTCTACTATTGTCTCTCCCCTCTGTCCAGCCAATACTGCCACAAGGCTAACCCCTAAAGATTCTTGTCTAAAATACAAATCTTCCAAGCAAATTCTTCCTATATTTTTTGTGCCTAAAAATACAATCTTCTTCATAAATACCTCTACATTCCAAGACGACATTTTTTAGGGTGGAATTGCAAAAATACTTCCTTACCAGTTTCAATAGATTCATACATAGCAATAATTAACTCCAAACTCTTCCTCCCCTCTAGCCCATCAACTAATGCTTTTTTATTATTAATAATAGAATCTAACACATGCAAATAATACTCTCTATGCCCAAACCCATACACATTTGGTGGATTTACAGAGTATTTTTCTATAACTTCATCATCACTAGGAAGTCCATCTTTAAAATGCCAATGTCTTATTTCATTTACAGCAAATCCTCCAATTTCTACACTACCATTCTCTCCTAAAATAGAAATACTCCCCTCTAAATCCTTAGGTCTAGTGGCAGTTGTAGCTTCAATCACACCTAAAGCACCATTTTTAAACTTCAACACAGCAACTCCAGTATCCTCTGTCTCTATATCGCTTAGTGCGGTTCTTGCCTTAGCAAACACACTCTCTACATCACCAAGCATCCACTCCAATAAATCTATATGATGACTTGCTTGATTTGTAAATACACCACCATCCATAGCCCAAGTACCACGCCAAGAATCTTGCCTATAATAGCTATTATCCCTGCACCATCTAACCCTAATACTTCCCATTACAAGCCTACCAAACCGCCCACTCTCTAATGCTTCTCTTAATTTTTGCACAGGCAAATTATATCTATTTTGCTTCACTACAAAAAGCCTAATCCCATACTTATCGCATGCTTCTATCATTTTATCAGCATCATCTAGTGTTAATGCCATTGGCTTTTCTACAATTATATGCTTTTTATAAGGTGCAACTTCAAGTGTATTTTTTGCATGAAGCCCACTTGGAGTTAAGATTGATATTATATCTATATAGTTATAGTGAGAATCCATCATAGATTCTAAGCTTGTAAAATAAGGAACTTTATACTTTTCTCCAAAACTTTTTGCCCTATTTTCATCAATATCACATACACAAACCAATCTAGCACCACTTATCTCACCCTTACTTAAAAGCTCTGCATGACGCACAGCTATCCTGCCACACCCAAGTAATGCTACACCTAGCATAATATATCCTTCTCTATTCTATTGATAATTGCATCAAAATTACACTCACCACGAACAAAATAGCTCTTAGAATCTATCATTTTGCCTAAATTTTCTTTTGCAATTTTTAAAATTTCATTACAATCTTGGCTCCAAAACATCAAATTATTTTGCACTAAATATTGATCATGCACAAGCCAAATAGAGCGTGTAGAAATAGTAGGAATCCCATAGCACACAGATTCTAGATTCATAGTCCCTCCGCCGCCAATAAAGAGATCAATAAATGGATAAAATTCCTCTGGTTTTAACTTTTCTTCTAAAATTGTAGCAATGTTACCAAAATCATTTTTCAATCTTTCCTTCTCATATCTTGGCATGATTACAATGTTTGCATCAATTTCCTTCTTTAATAGTGGGATAACTTCATAAATAGTAGGGATCTGCTCTTTTACATAATGTGCCTTATATTCCTCTTCTCTAACTAAAATAGTAGGCTTAGAAATATCAAGCCCATATCTAATCCTAAAGTCATTTTTAGAATCTTTTTTAATATTATTTATCCATAAAGCTACATCAATGAATGGATATGGGATTATTTGCTCCTCATCAAGTGCAAAACGCAAAATAAGTTCTTTAGGAAAAATAAAAGGATAAAAAAACAGCTTTGAAAAAGGCAAAGTAAGCCTTGCAACTGCTGTTAGCTCTTTTGGACATGCTTCATCTTTTGGAGTTGTAAAAGCTGGGGTATCATAGATATTCACCACAGGAATCCCAATCCCATAAGCCACCTGCACACTATCTACGACAGCTCCACAGATTAGAACTTTAGGCACTCCTCTAGCTTTAAATAAATCTAATATTTCTTTTTGACGAAAGATTCTAGCTTCAAACTTCTCTAACAAACTAGCCCCACCATACTCACCAAGAACAATATGTGGAATCTTTTGTAATTCTAAAATCTCTTTAGCTTCAGTGTAGTTTGGTGCATAGCGAGTAGTTACTAAGACTTCATGACCACGCTTTTGTAACTCATCAATCATAATAGAAAAAAACATAGCATATTTAGGAGTAGCAACATCAATCCAAATCATTTATCCCTCTAAAAGTGCAAAATAACTTTAGATTATAAAGAAATTATCCTAAGATTTCCTTTATTTTTAATGCTATAAACTCACTAGAATTTCCTATATTATATATCTCATCATCTCTATATTTTTGTATTTCTTGTTTGTATTTTTGTAAAGTATCGATATTGCTTAATATTTTTAAAGAATCTCTTATATCTGAATCATTATGAGCTATTAGATGCATTGTTTTATTATAAGCATATATGTTTTCTATACCTATCCCAACTTCAGCTTCACTTAGTAAAACTATTGCAGGTTTTAGAGAAACTAGTGGATATGTATAAGATAGCGAGCTAGAATCACAAAGCAATGCAAAGCTTTTATACATAGCAAGACTTAAAGAATCTACCTTTTGTTTTGCTTTTAAAGTTTCACATAAATTGCCATTATCAAAGATAAAATTTTCATATTCTTGTAATTTTAAAAGCTTTTTAGTATTTTTTTGTTTTTCTGATTCTACTAATATTGGGTGTCCTCTCATAATAATAGGAATCCCACTTTCTAATAACTCTAAAATAACACTAAAAATGGAATCTTCTAAAAACTTTGAGATATAACTAGGAGCTATAAGAAGATATTCGCCCCCCCCCCGCAGAGAATAGGAGATATAGCATTATAACTTTGCAAAGATACATCAAAGCTAGGATAGCCAGATTTTATTATGCAACTTTTATCTATTTTATATTTTTCACAGCTTAATTCAAGCAATCTTACCTCACTTTTGCTATGACATAAATGATAATGAGATCTCAAAAGCCTAGTTTGCAGAATTGAGTTATAGAAATATTTCTCCTCTTTCTTCCAACATAATTGCTTTAATATAGAGTTAAACACATGATTTACATAGAATATTTTTGGAGATTCCTTTAATCTATATAACCTTAAGTTAAAAGCAGATACAATCCCATTTAAATCAAACATATACAAATATAAGCAATCAGCATACAACACATAAGAATCAAAAGAAATGTTTCTATTTTCTACACAATAAATAAAAGTAAATCCATATTGCTTTAAACTATCCACAATCGTGCTTGTATGCTTACATATCTTATGAATTGAGGCTGGGATAATACCTATGTCTATTTTTTTATAAAAGTTTACTTGTTGTTTTGTGTTTTGCAGATGAATATCTATGGCAATTTCAAGCCTTGAAATTGAATCTTTATTTAAATAACATAAAAAATAACCACAAAATTCATTTAAAATCCTAATAATCCCTAAAGTATCTATTATTATTTTTTTACCATTTATTGTGCAACTGGGTACTTCACGCCTTAGTCTTGAGCAAATTTCATCTACAAAGACACTTAACAAATCGTCTTTAGATATTTTAGATTCTACTTGTGCTTGAAGTATATATTCTCCACCAAGTTTTAGTGCTTGTGCTATTTTTATAGCATTATTTAAGTGATCATTTGACATTTGAGTGAATATTTTCATTTTCTCTTCTCCAGTTCCCTAAAAATCGCAAGTCTAATATCAAATAAATTTCCACTCACACCAAACAACTTAGAATAACATAAACTCTCCGGTGCAATAAATCCCTTTTTATCAAGCCTCCAAGCAAATTCATCTAAAAAATATTTACTAAGCAATTTTCGTAAAATATATTTACTATAACCATTTTTAAATTTTAAAGACGAATCTAGCCTAAATGCAAACTCAACAAGCCTAAAATCAGTAAAAGGGGTGCGATTTTCTAAAGAAAAAAACATAGAATTTCTATCTTCATATCTTAATAAATTTGGAAGATTAAAATACAAAACATCAAGCAGTAATCCTTCATCAAAAGATTCCTTAAATCTATCCAGCAAATGCTCAAAGCTAGGGGGATTAAACCCAAATTCCTGCAATTTATTTATACCATATTCATTATCCCGCATAAAAAGCCTTAGCTTCAATTTGTCACCCAAAGAACATTTAAGTCCAAAGACATATTCATCTAGCGCATCTTTTCCATATAAATTTACTCTATTCTCAAATTCTTCTTTATTTTTATATATATATCGACCGACATGATGATAATACCCACCAAAGCACTCATCAGCACCCTGACCACCTATTATTACCTTATGCGTTTTTGAAACTTCTTTAAAGAGTAAAAATTGAGCATAAATAGAAAAACTCCTAAAAATCTCATCTTGTGCAAAAACTAAATTCCTAAAATCATCTCTTATAGATTCCAAGTTTGCATTAATGATATTTACATTTATTTTTAGCGAATCTTCTAGCTTTCTTATATATTCTCCCTCGCCAAATTGATAAAACTCATCAAATGAAAGCCCAAAAAATTCACAACTTTTACCCAAATTTTTCGCCACATAAGCAAGAAGTGTACTATCAATCCCACCAGAGACTGACATCGATAATGGAACATCACTTCGCATTCTTAAAAGCAAAGAATCACTCAATAAAGTTTCTAATTCTTCTAATGCCAAAGCTTCATCGCAAATTACATTATCAATCCTTAAATCCCAATACCTCTCTAAATGCAACTTGCTATTTTTATACACCCCAAAATGTGCCTTTGGGAACTCTAAAATATCCTTATATATTGTCTTGCCGCTACTTCCATTGCTAAAGAGTAACCACTTTGATACCTCATCTCTATCAAACTCAACACCAAGCACTTTTAATAATGCTTTAATTTCTGAAGAAAAAATCAACTTATTGTTTTTAAGCGAATAAAAAAGAGGCTTATTTCCAAGTCTATCTCTTGCTAGAAAGAAACTCTTATCTCTTGTATCAAAAATAACAAAAGCAAAATCACCATTTAGATACCTTAAAGAATCCTTGTCATATTTTACATACATTGCTAGTAAAACTTCTGTATCGCTTGTAGTGCGAAATTCAACACCTTCTTTTGCTAGTTCTTCTTTAAGTTCTAAATAATTATAAATCTCCCCATTAAAAATAAGCACCAAATGTGGATAAAGAGAAGATATAAAGGGTTGATTTGCTCCACTATCCAAATCAATAATACTTAAACGATTATGAAAAAGTCCAACTCCACCCTCTACAAACTCTCCACTAAAATCAGGTCCTCTATGTATTAAAGTTGCATTTGCTTCTTTAAATTCCTCTACCCTATCACCTATTTCACCACCAAAAACACTACACATAACTCTCTGCTTTTTCTAAAAGTAAAAGCAGTATTTTTTCAATTTTTTGTTGTGAAACTCCTAAATTATATATATTTTCACTTCGATATTCTCTTAAGTTCTCTTTTAATTCCATACCATGCTCTAGCACCTCTTTTTCTAATTTCAACCCTTCATTTAAGAGAGTTTCCACGCTATCACCAACTCTATGTAAAGTTGGATTAGCAAAACTAAAACCATATCTTACCTGCCTTAAATCATGTTCTTTTTTATTTGGTGCAAATAATAAAGTAGGTTTTAGAGAACTCCAAGGAGTACTATATGATACAGATGAAGTATCTGTTATAACTATGCCTCTAGCTAGAGATTCTTGTGTGATTTTAGGAGCTCTATCGATACTAAAATTATCATTTTGCATAAATTCCTCCAGCGGTCTATAAATATTGCTTGAAGAATAATTATCAAGGTATTCTATATTCATATGGGGACGAAATCTTATCTTTCTACCAGCCTTTAGAAATACTCTAATAACTTCCACTATCATGCTTATTTCTGTGCTTTTTGGTATATAATAAAAATATTCTGCTCCATAGTTTGCTATATTTTCTTTTATTTTGTTATCTAGTGATGGAGAGCCAGCTTCAAGCGGTATAGTAGGTATGTTGCACTCTCTAAATAGATTGCTTAAGGCTTGAAAAGAAAGCTTGTCAATAGCCAAATAATAATCAAAAGTTAGAAAATTTGCCCTTGCTATTTTATCAACCCTACTAATCGTCAAAGGGCAATAATCAAATGCTTCACACACACTATGACCAGCCCCGATAACTATTCTTTTTTCATCTCTTAATCTTGGGCGATTCTTGCCATACATCCACACAAGCTTTTTGGGTGTAAAATAGTCAGATAGTATCCAAGGAGCAATAATTATCCTTGTATTTTGCAACTTATCTTCTAATTTAACATATGAATCATAATCCCAAAAAAACAAAGTCGTATCTATTGCTTTTGATTTCAAAAATTGATCCAAAGCCAAACTTTGAACACTAACTAATTTATTTACATCTAGGCACACACCACTAGTTACACTTAGATCAAAACCGCTCTTTTCAATTAACCCCCTTAAACATTCACAAAAATTTCGAACTTGATAATTCAATTTCAATAAAATATCATTATCTATAAAGCGAGAAAAACTAAAGTAAAAGTAGCAATAATGTTGCAATAATCGTATATCTTTAATATGTAAAAAGTTAGTATCTAAAAAGAAGCAGTTAGATAAATCCCCCCCCCCCGCAGATAATTTATTAAATTCTTGTGCAAGTAGTTTTGCGGCATATTCTCTACCACATAGAGCATTTACACCATTCTCCTTGCATTTAGCAAATAATATATCACCAACTTCACCAGCACATACAAGTAATGGAATATATGAGTTTAAAATTTCATCTCTCTTCTCACTTAGACTAGAGCCACACACTCTGTCATCTATAAATATCGCCTCAAAATCACCAAGCAAATCTTTATACATGGCAACCAACGCATTAGAACAAGAATCATTTGGATATATAAAAGCTTTTTTAATCAACATAACTCTCCTTTATTTTTTAAAAACTCAATAACTTCTCTTGCCACCATTTTATTACCTAACTCATTACAATGAATCCAAAAATTTGTAAAAATATCATCTTTGCTATATTTTGTAACTTCATTTAAATCATAGACAAAATCAAATCCAATACCATTAATTCCATCCAAAAATAATTTCATACTATCTATTATGGAGTTATAATACGGATAGTTAACCCTATAAGTATCCATCTCGTGCTGTCTCAATACTTTTTCTTGACCACCAAGCTCTAATTTACATATACTAAGTGGCTGTATAAAAGCATAAAAAGCCCCCCCCCCGCAGCTACATATGAATTAAACTGAGCCAATCTAACTTTTACACTATCTAATACATCATACATAGTAATTTTTGGATTACTTCCATCTTTAATTTTTGACATTTCTCTAAATAGTGGCAGGGAACTATTTGTAGCAGATTTATATGACACTTCCCAAGATTCTGGTGTATAAACTATTTTATGCTGTTTTACTAACCTATCACAACAATAGACACCATTCCTATAATCTGTACCACCAAAAAAACTAAGAACTATATCTGGCTTCAATGTAAAGCATAAAGCATTAAATGTAAGCAATTGGTCATACACTCCTTGGGAGCCAATACCAAAATTTGCAACTATATATTTTGTTGTAAATTCTTTATCCAAAATACTTTGCATATTAGCAGTAATACTATCACTTGTTGGTAAATATTCTACTCGTAACGCACTATTACCAAAACATGCTATAAACTTTACATTAGGATCCCTATTTCTTATAGAATCAAAATCAAGTTTATCTATAAAATAAAAATCTTTATCACTTTCTTTATAATGTGAACAATAAGAATAAAATCCAGGGTATATTATTGGCTTACCACTGGATGACTTATATCCTGTATGCAAAATACTAGAAAACACTCCTTTATCACTTTTTTTATCAAATTCAAGTCTTCTATGTTTCAAATTATTACTTTTTTTATTTTCATAATGCTTACAAACAACATTTTTTAAAGAATTATGTAATCTATCTAAACTGAACTCATCATTTAAAAACGTGTCAATTGAATCTATAAAATACTCATCAAGTAAATATTCCATATTTTTATTATATTTATCATTTGAAAAATTTTTTATTTGATTTGCATCAACCCCAATGCTAATTAATTTTTCTTTCAGAGAAATAGCAGTTTTTTTGTTACAAATAGCAACTATGTAAAAATCGAACTCCAAAATATCAACATCCATTCTAAAATCGCTATTAAAAAATGAAATCTCACTAAAATCTAGTAAATCATCTATTATTTTACAATCAAATCCAAAATACCTAAAAAAATCATATGCACTTTCTCCAACCCACCCATAACCATAAATTAATATTTTCTTTCTCATTTTACTTCCTATTTCTTTATACCTCTTCCTTCCCAGCCATTATAGCCCGGATTTGTCTCTACATTCTCCAGTCCTGCTTCTTCTAAAAATCTATACAATGTTTTCATTCTTATTGGTCTATCATATTTTGGAGATAACATATCAAAAAAGTCCAAATAAGCCCACTCTTTTAGCTTTTCTTCATCTAAGCCTTCACTAGTATAATCAGGGATTAGAAGTCTCCAATTAAGCCTATTTGCACGGAATGGTGAAAAGAATCTTCTGTTAAACTTAAATATAGGCCACATAAAATCTACATACCTCTTGCCAAAGTTATACAACGCCCTATGCGGAATCCATTTTGCAATAGGACGCACATAGTATTTTGTATTAAATGGAGTATTTTTGTTAAATGGATAATGATCACATACAAATTGCCCCCCCCCCCCGCAGAGAATTTACTAGCGATTTTATAGCATTCTTTGCACTTGGAGTATGTTGCAATACCCCAAAACAAAAGCATTTATCACAACTTTCATCTCTTAAAGGTAGATTAAAAATATCTGCTTGAATCCTTAGAAGATTCTTGCTTGGTTTATTACTTGCTGCATCTACTGCATTTGAATAATCAAAGCTAATCACAAGCCCACTATCCCCAACCAGTTCCAATGCATAAGGGGTAAATCTCCCACTACCACAACCAGCCTCTAAGATAATCTCACCCTCGCACTTCTCCCATCTAGTTTCTTTATAAAACCTAGTCCTACTAGCACTTACCCCACTTGCACTATCATATTGAGTTTTTTTATGCATATTCCACTCAAAGCCAAAGCTATCAGCATAATTGCTAGATTCTACAAATCTAGGAATCCCATTTAATATCTCATATGACACATTACATTTTTTACACTCTAAAGAGCCATTTTCTACAAACTCGCCCTCACCAAACAACTCCAAATTACCCTTGCATTTTGGACATGCAAGAATCTTTACATGTTCTTTATACATTAAATTCCTCCTTTAGAATTCTTGAATATTCTTTTTTTTGCAACTCTCTATTTAGCATTCCATTATCAATATTTTGGAATTTATTATTTAAAACAAAACAAAAAGCATCATTTAACTCTTTAAAATCATTTATCAAATACGAATTTTGCTTGTGTTTTAGGAGCATGGCATGGTTTTTAATATCACTTGCTATTACAAATACACTAGCACACAAGCTTTCCATTATCGATTGAGAGATTCCATCAAATTTCTTTAATGATAAAATCGCATTACTTATATGTAAAAACTCATGCATTTGTTCATGTTTAATATTTATAAGTTTGATATTTTTTTGATGTTTCAAATCAAATTCCATCTCACATTCTTGCAAATAATCACTCTCACAAGATAAAGCACTAACAATAAGACAAGCTTCATCATTATTTTTATAGTTTTCCAAAAAAGCACTTATTATCTCTTTATGAAAATGTATTTTTTTAAATGTCCGTATAGAAAAAAAGATATTTTTATAATTTTTACCTAAAAGTTTAATTTTTAGCTCTATTTTTTCATCATCGCTTGGGATGTTACAAAATCTATCCTCTACACCAAAACTAAGAATCTTTATTTTTTTTTCATCTAAGAGGGGGAAATTACTTAAAGTAATATCCTTCATTACCTGTGTCTTACCTGTAACAACTTTAGCATTCTTTAGCAAAATACCGGTAAAGAACTGCTTCTTTCCATAGCAATCTTCTTCTTTGTTTATCTCTCCACCCATAGTATGGACGATAACCCTCTTTCCAAAGAGTGCTAGAAGGAGATTTTGATACAAGCGTGATGCCCAATGCACGACTATTAATTTTGGGTTTAATTTTACTAGTAGATACAAAGTATAAAAAAAGCTATACAAATACCTTAGCTTTAGAGATTCTATTTCTGGGTGTTCTAATACTATAAAGCCCTCATAAGAACTTAGAATCTCTTCGCTCAAAGCTACATTATTTGCATTATGCAAAATATATTTTCTATAAGGCAAATCCTTTAGCATTAAAATTCTTGGTTTCATAAGAGGACTTGTGAGGTCTGCTAGTATTAAGATATTTCTCATATTCTCTCCCTATCAAGCCACATTCCAAGAGTAAGCACGAAAAATCCGATATTCCCAAAACCAACTTGCCTTCTTTCTATCACACTATAAAAATCCTCTCTGCTTTTTATAATTCCATTTAGGACAAGGCTATTTTGTGGGCTTAAAACCTCGTCTAATAGCCCCTTCCAAGAAGTTTGCATCCAATAATCAATAGGTGGATTAAATCCATGTTTCTCCCTCTCTATAATATTAAGCGGTAAAGAATCTCTAAAAGCCTCTTTTAGCAACCATTTTGTGCCATTTTTAAGTAAAATCTCATAGCTAAGATCTTTACAAAACTTCACAATGCTAGGAGAGACAAAACAAGCTCTCCCCTCCACTCCCTCACTCATAGTCATTCTATCAAGCTTCATCATCATTTCGTTTTTCAAATAAAACTCTCTATCAAAGTTAATACAATCAAGCGGGGCAATTTCTTTAAAATCTAAATAAGGAAAATGTCCTAAAGAACTATATGGTTTATCAAAAAACTCTCCACAAAAAGCCCTTTTCTCACTCTCAAATGCATAATAATGCCAACCTTTTGGCTTTTCTTTTGTTATAAATTTTGGATTATTAAAGCAAAGCTTTGGATACCAAGCATATCCCCCAAATAGCTCATCAGCACCATCTCCACTAAGCAATACTTTGATACCTTGTTCTTTAGCAATTCTAGCGATAATTTTAACCCCAATACCAGATACAACCCCAAAAGGCTGATCAATAGAATCTATAAAATCATCTAAAACATTTAAAAATTCACTAGAACCAACCTTAACTTCAGTATGATTAAGCCCTAAAAACTTCGCAACTTCCTTAGCATACTCACCCTCATTAGCAAAGGAGCAATAAGGATCAAAATCATCCAAAAAAGAAATATTAAAAGATTGCTCCAATTTATCTCTAGCTAATACACACACAATAGAACTATCTAGCCCACCGCTTAAAAATGCTCCTACCTTGCAATCGCTAAGCAATCTATCCTCTACACTTTTGCTAACAATCTCCCTTGTAAGCGTAACTAAATCTTTACTAAAATCTATCTTAGAAACTTTAGGGCTAAAATGCTTAATTTCTATCTCACCATTACAAAATTCTAACACCCCACCTCGTGGCACAACACAAATTTCATTATAAATGCACTTGCTCTCAGGTATAAATCCAAAGGTAAAATAATCCCAAATAGCCTTTTTATTCAAGCTCACATTTGCTATCTTTTTTAAAGGTGCAATAAGTGAGCTAAAAGCAAAACCAGCAGAATCTTTATAATAATAAAGTGGCTTCTCTCCCATGCTATCTCTTGCTAGGATTATTTTTTTACTTTTTGCCTCATACACACAGATTGCAAACATACCATCAAGCCGTGAGAAACAATCACTTCCATACTTCTCATACAAGTATGGTAGCACCTCTCCATCACAAGTTGTACTAAAGCCTATGCCATCTTTTTGTAGATCTTCTCTTAAAGCCTTATGGTTATAAATCTCCCCATTAAAAAACACAAAAATATCAGAATTCTTATTAGAAAATGGCTGAATCCCACCTTCTATATCATTGATACTTAGGCGATTCATACCTGCTTTAAAGATTCCAAAATCTTTTTTATATCTACAATCAAGCCCACGATTCTTAAGTGCTTCAAGCATTGAATCTAATGTGCTAAGATTACTATTTTCTCCATAAATTCCGACAATCGCACACATTTATTGCCCCATATTTTTATCCATTGCCTCATTATCCGAGGGCTTCCCCAATGCGACTTTTGGCGATCCATGCCTCATTATACGAGGGCTTCCCCAATGCACTTTAAAAATATCATCTAATTTTTCAAAAAAGCCATTTTGCAGATATTTTTGTATCGCTCCTTCTGTGTTTGTAACTAGAGCATCTTTGTTTATATGGGCTTTTTTTATGCCTTCCTTTAACAACAATGCACTACTAGATTCAAAAAACACAGAAGAATCTTCACAAAATATCTCTCTATGCACAGGAATATCAGATAAAACCAATGGCTTTTTTAAATACGCAGCTTCCAAAAGCACATTGGGGAAGCCCTCGGATAATGAGGCATGGATAAAAATATCAGCATGTTTCAAAAAAACATAAATGTTTTTTTGAAAGCCACAAAGAGTGATGTTTTTTAAATTATTTTGCAAAATATACTCTTCTAGCTCTCCTCTTTGCTCTCCATCGCCTAAGATATAAAGATGAAAGCTAGAATCTTCATCTTGCAGTAGCTTAAAAGATTCTAGTAAAGTTTTATAATTTTTCTGTGCATGAAGCCTACCAACTGCAACGCAAAAAATCTCTCCTTCTTTTTTATTAAAAGTAAATTCTTCATTTTTTAATCTGTCTATACTTTGCGTATCTATGGGGTTATACAAAAGCTCTACTCTATCTTTTGCCACACCAAAATTTGTTATAACATCATTACAAGAGCTACTAGAGTTACACACAACTTTTAGTGCATTTTGCAGTGTTAATTCATATAGCTTGTGATTAATATATGCCTGTGGAAATGAATCTTCTACAAAGCTAGGCTCACAACGCACAAAGCAATAATAAGGCACCTTTAAAATCTGTGAAGAAAGAGAAGTGCAATACCCAGTAATAAAATCCATAAACGACACCAAAAGTGTGGAATCTTTTGCAATTTGTGTGATTTTATCTAAGATAAGAAAGCTATTTGGAAGCAGTGCTTCACTCTCGCTCTCTAGGATATAGTGTGTCTTTATGCTAGGAATCTCAAGTAGATTTTCTGTTCTTTTTAAGACTATTAACTCTACTCTATCTTTCAAATGTGGTAGCATGATTGATAGCACCTTTTGTGCTCCACCGCCTTTACGCATTACATCAATGATAAAATATATCATTTATAACTTTCATCTTTCAATAATAAAGTCACAACTTTGATTTTAGAATCTTTAAATTTATTTAACATATTCCAAACAATTCTAGGGTGCCCACTGCTTATAAACACCAAGTCAGCTTCACTCCCTATGACATCATCAAACCTTTTATATCCTTCTTTATAATCATCTGCTACAAAGAGAATATTTTTACCTTTAGCTTCTAAGTATTTTTTTATATCTTTTGTATAGTGTGTATGAGGATATAAGACAATATTTTTAGCATTTTGTATTGCTTCTTGTCTTTCTTTTAGAGTTGGTAGCATATTATTAAATTTAGAATAATACTCATACAAAGTATCTTGAAAAGCATCTTTATAAATTTGTGCAAACTTCCTAACAACACTAGAAAAATCATCTCTACCATAAAATTCTGCCAAAGTATCAGCCAATCCATCTCCACCCCATGAAAAAAATGCGTTCAAACACAATGGATAAGAGCTACTATAATGCAGTTTTAGCAGTCTATGACATTCTTTCTTTGTATCTGCTAGCGCTGAAGTCTGTCCTGTGGCTACTATCCAGTTATAAAAGTCTAAATATTTTGTTCTTGCATTTTCTGTAATGCCAAAAATTTGCACCGCACCACTCACATATGCCATTTTTGCAACTTTAAATAATCTTTCATAATCAACTTCACAGCAAACATCATTTTTGCTATTAAAATTTCCATTAAAAAATGGTCTCTCTCTATCTAAAAATTCCTTAGAATAAATAACTTTGTGTTTTGTGCTCAGAATTTCTTTTTGTTTTTGTGATAATTCATCATATAAAAAAGTCTCTGGCAAAGGATCGTTATACCCATAATCAAATGCTTCAATATCTTCATAAGCAAAACCATAGTCAATTGCTACAAAATCGGTATCTTTATGTTTATTTAATGCCTCTGCTACAAGCCTTAAAGAATCTTCTCCATACATATACTCATCATCAGAAAACAACCACACAAAATCACCATTATAATATCCTTTATTTTGTGCTTCATTTACTACCTTATCTCCCCAGCCAAGATTCTTTTCATACTTTATGTATCTAAACCTTGTATCTTTTGTAAATTCCTTTACAACTTCACTTGTATCATCACTAGAGCAATCATCTAATATCAAAACTTCATAGTCGCTAAAACTTTGTCTTCTTACAGATTCCAAACACCTCTTTAAAAGCCTCGATCTATTATAGGTTGTAATTGATATACTAATCATTTCTATCCTTCAAAAATCCCTTTACATTATCCAAAATATCGTCTAAATCAATAAAATCCATACAATGAATATTCTTTATACAAGTTGGATTATAACATGGCAAACATTCATAAGCTACTTTTTTCACCTTTGGATAAATTGAAATTCCACGATTATAATAATATATCTCTTCTCCAGTTGTAGCACCAAACAATATGATTACACTTTTTTTCATGGCTAATGCCAAATGAGCACCCAAAGAATCATGACTAACAAGCACATCGCAACCACTAATCCAATCCATATAATCATATAAATTCTGCATTCCTTGCTGGTATGAGTAGCTTATATTATTATTTTCTAGCATTTTAGCTAGAGCATCCCATTTTTCATTTTTCATAGCTTTAGTGGGCCATTTAGAACCCACTTGATAATTAAGTCCAACTTGCACTCTTTCTTTAGTTGTTGGACTATATCCTAACGAATATTCTTGTCCACGCCATTCACAACCGACCATCTCAACTAATACTTGTTGCCAAATTTTATGTTGTATTTCTCCACTTGCCTTTTGTGCTATATATGAAGTTGCACTCTTAGATTTCTCATAAGCACTATAATCCCCACTTAATACATCAAATCTAAATCCAACTTTCTCCCAAGCCTGTATCATATCAGCTAAAGCACACACACCATGAATCTTCTCTAAATTCACAACCATATCAAACTGCTCTCTCATCAAAGCAAAAGGGACAAATTCATCCCAAATTAAGATTCTATTTATATGTGGATTATCGACTATTAATGGAAATGCTTCTTGTGAAATTAGCCAAGTTATATTTGCGTCTTTATATTTATTTTTTAATGCCTCTAAAATAACCGTGCAACGAACAACATCTCCAAGACTTACTATTTTACCCATTTCAGGATCAAGCGTTTCAGAATAACCAAGTTTTAAAATTAATATTTTCACAAAAAATCCCAAAGAAAATTTCGTGCGATTATATCAAATTCGTTTTCTAAAACTTAATACATTTAACAATTCAAGTATGAAATCTGCAATCTTTTGTGAAGAATTGCCAAAATTAAAAATCTCGTTTTGTGTATATTTTAAAACTTCATCATCAATATCATTTTGCAAAATACTCTCACATAATTTTAGTATTTCATCATATGTGTGGGCTATTTTTTGAATCTTTCTTTCGATAAATACTTCAAACTTGTCCTCACTCTCCTTGCTAAGGCACATAATACATGGCCTTAAAGTAGCAATAGGATATGTATAACACAAGGAACTAATATCAGTGATTAATAATGGTCGACTTGAAATAACATCTAAAGATAGCTTAACGCTAACATCATAGGTAAAATTTATATTTTGTTTAAAATTTTCATTTATCTTTAAATGTACTTTATTATTCTGTTGGTTTATATGAGGACGATATATTACTTTATAGCCACTATCCAAAAGTTTTGATACCACATTATTTGCAAATTCAAAACTAGTATAAATCAAATTAAAGCATACAAGAATAGTATTGTCTTGTAGAACAAACTCTATATCTTTATATCTATCAATAGTTGGAGCACCAAAAGGAAGCACTTTATAAAATTTCGAAAATCCAACTAAATCAGCCCCAAGATCCTTTAGATATGCATAATTACACACTTCTTGCCAAGTATAGTGAGTTTTTAAGCATGATGAAAATATAAAATCATTATTTTCTAAATACATTCTAGATTCCGCACTATCTCTTATCTTATCATATGCTATGCCTTGATTTGGACTTGCAAATGTATGAGGTATATATCCTACAAACACATCTGGTGATAAATATTCATGGCATTCACTAAAAATAAACCCAAAAAATGAGATTCTACGCAATATCTCACCTTCATTTAAAATAAAAGCTACGCTATCTCCAATCCTATCTTCTGCCTTTTTTAGTTCATTTTCATCTTGACATAGAAAGACAATATTAATACCATTATTTTTCAAAATATGCTCAACATTACCCCTATGCTTACTTCCACTAGGTCCATATGTTAGTACCGCTATTGTATTATGCTGTCTGTATCCTAAATTATAAAAGTATTCATCTAACTTTTTTGCCACAAAACTTGCTCCATCTACAAAGTTCAACTTAAGCCCTGCTAACTTCCGTCCCAAATTTATAAAATTCGCTCTTGTAGCGAGTAATAACACATCATTAGATGTAATTTTTGGTGCTATATTTTTTAGAGAAGTATCTTCATTGTTATCGTCGATAAATCTTATGCTGTCTTTTTTATATCCCATAAACTCCAAAAGATAAGCTATATCCTTGCCCACCTTACCAGCAGGATATATATATATATATATATATATTACTCATATAAAACCCTTTAAACCAATTGTTGTTTTTTAAAAGATTCTAGCAAAGTTTTTGCTATCATCTCTGCACTACAACCCAAATTATAGAAATTATCCAACACATAGTCTTGGATCTCCTTTGTTATTTTTTCACTATTAACACTTAATTCTGTTTCTAAATCTAGTGACACTCTAAAAAACTCTTCATCATCTAATGCAACTCTGTGAAGTAAAGGATTTGCAAAACTAATTCCATAATTTCTAATTCTTAAATCAAACTCATTTTTTGGTATAGAATACAAAATGCATGGCGTAAGACTAACAAGCGGTGCAGAATACGCAACAGATGAATTATCTGTTACAACTATACTTTTATCTAAAATTTCGTTTGTAATACTAGGAGTCTCATCAAAACTAAAATTTGGATCTTGTTTAAATGCTTCCAACACTTTATATGGATCATCTAAACCTTGCCATTTTATGTAATTCTCATATGCTCCATGCCTTCTTAGCAAAACTTTTTTACCATTATCCAAAAGATATGAAATAATTTCTAATAACTCGTGTGGCTTACTAAGTCGCGGAATAAATAAAAACTGCTCTTTATTGCATTTAAAAGCTTGTCGTTTTTGAAATCTATTGTCAAATCTAGGATAGCCACCTTCAACTACACAAACTTCCAAACCTACTGCATCAAACATAGACTTAAAAGCTCTCTTAGAATCTTTATTTATAGCGATATAATGAGAAAAAGCACAAAAAGCATTATAAACTCTAACATCTAAATACTCTTTTTTTTCTCTCAATGGTGCATAATAAAAAGCTTCCGCCATAGAATGTCCAATACCATAGATATTACGTTTATCATTTCTTAATTTTGGTAATGCTCCTCCACCAAGCAACGCTGTATCATATATAAAATAATCAAGCAAAACCCAATTACAAACAATAACCTTTGTATCTTTTTTAATGCTATGTTTATTTATCTCATACCATTCATATGTCCCAAAGTACCAAAGCAATGGAATATCTTGTTGAAAGTTTTTTGTAATGCTTAAAAAATCAGATGAAAAACTAACCAACAAAGTATTTTGTAAAAATTTTTTAACAGAAGAATCTTGTATGATATTTTTACAATATTGTCTTAATGCTTCTAAGACAAGATCCATATCACATTTTGAAGCATATGAAAGAAAAAAATTATGAAACATATAAGCGTGTTCTAAAAGTTGGGTGTTTGAAATATGAAGTATATTATCTCTTAATATAAATCCCCCCCCCCCGCAGATAAGGCATTAGCTAAAAGCCTAGCACACAAAGAAATTCCATTTATATATTCTATCCCTTCCTTTTTACACATATCTTCCAATGTAGCATAACAATCTCCACCAAGTAATAATACTGGTAAATTTGATTTCATAATCTCTTCTTTTAGAATTTTTAAACTAGTTTCACTGCTACCATCGTCTATGAATCTTATATTTTCTATATTTGTCAAATCTTTCAAAATTCTTAATGCTACAGATGCACAACCTCCATTTGGATAAACATAAATATCTCTAAAATCCATAATTCTCCCTATTTACTCATTATTTAAATATGAAATCTATAATTCTATCCTTTAAATGCTTACTATAAAAGGAGATTTTATGAACAGAAGACAATTTTTACAATTTAATGCTCTTAGCATAGCAAGTATCGGCATGGTATATGCTACACAATCTCACAATGGGCATAATATGCACAACATGAACATGGGACATATGAATCATAATCCCAAAAACACAAAAGACATCTACACTGACTTTATATCTTTAGAGAGTGAAAATATGCCTCTATTAGATGCTTCACAAATCCCGCAAAATCAATCTCTAAAGAAACTGCAATTATTAAAAAATCAAAGCAAAAGCAAAAATAGCTTCAAAGCAAAAATAGAAATCATAGAAAAAGAACTAGAAATAGCAAAAGGCAAAAAGACTAGATTCTACACATACAATGGGTTAATCCCCGGACCAAAAATCGAAGTCTATGAAGGAGATGAAGTAGAAATAGAAGTGATAAATCACCTAAATGAAGAAACGACAATACACTGGCATGGATTAGAAATCCCACCAGAGCAAGATGGAAATCCACACAACCCAATAAAGCCACATCAAAGCAGAATCTACAAATTTACAATTCCACAAAATTCAGCAGGGACATATTGGTATCACCCACACCCACACTACATAACAGGGAAGCAAGTATATATGGGACTAGCAGGTGCATTTGTAGTAAAATCCAAAAAAGATTCTCTATCGCATCTGCAAGAGCAAGATTGGATTATTAGCGACATAAGGCTTGATAAAAATGCACAAATCCCACAAAACACACTAACAGATTGGCTAAATGGTAGAGAAGGCGAACTTGTGCTAATAAATGGACAACTAAACCCACAAATCACAATAGACAAAGAACAAAGAATAAGAATCTACAACATGTGTGCTGCAAGATATCTAAACTTAAAAGTAGAAAATGCAGAATTTATCCTTGTTGGCACAGATTGCGGATTTATAGAAAAACCAATTACCAAAGATACCCTGTTTTTATCTCCAGCCTCAAGAGTAGAAATAATCTTAAAGCCAACAAAACAAGGGGAATCCAAACTATACACCACATACTATGACAGAGATAAAATGATGGTGGAAAAATCACAAGAGCCACAAAGAATAGACTTAGCAACACTAAGTATAAAAGAGTTTATAAACACAATCCCAGAAATACTAAGGAAACTGCCAAAGTTTAAAAAAGCAACAAGCACAAAAGAAGTAGTCTTCAGCGAAGATCACATGCAAATGCATGGGATCTCCAAAAAAACACAAGAAGAAATAAAAGTTGCACTTGCTTCCATGTTCTTACAAAATGGAAAAACTTATAAGCTAGATAGAATAGACTTGCAATCAAAAGTAGGCGAAGTAGAAACTTGGAAGGTAACAAACAAATCACATATGGATCACCCATTCCACATACATGGCACACATTTTGAAGTGATTAGTAGCACTTATAAAAAGAAAAAAACAAAACCAGAATTTAGAGCACTATATGATACGATAAACTTACGCCAAGGAGAGACTTTAGAGCTACAAATGGTGCAAAAATATAAAGGCTTAAGAATGTATCATTGTCATATATTGGAACATGAAGACTTAGGAATGATGGGGAACTTAGAAGTAATCTAAACAAAGCAAATAAGTTTGCTTTGTTAGCTCTTTTTTATCACACAATAAATATAAGGCGCAAAAACACTATTTCCACGATAATCATAAGTATTAGCCAATCTATTCCATACAAATTTCGCCATTTTATTACCCACTTTTTTGTGCATATCATAGTTCTTGCCAAATATAGACCTGCTATCAAGCCCATATGCTGGAATACCAAGAGAAAACTTACCTAAATATCCACTCTTAATAATTCTAAAACCTTCTAATCTATGTTCTTCTTCTAATTGTTTTAGATTCATTAAATTATGTATAGCTAAAATTTTTGGCTGATATAAATAACATAATAACTTATGAAAAGAAAAAAATGAAAAATTAGGAATAATACTTATTAAAATACCATTATCGCTTAAAAATGTAGAAAATATTTCTAAAATAGATTTTGGATTATCAAAATGTTCTATAACTCCAAGGCTATATATCAAATCATAGGTATATTTTTTAGAATCTTTATAAAGTCCATCTGTAAGTTTTAAAAAATCTTCACAAAAAATATCAGCATTTACACCACAAACCTCTAATCTCTCCAGTATATCTCTTACTCCATTTGGCGAATAATCAATACCTCCACCTAATAAATCCCCCCCCCCCGCAGAAGATTTAAAGTTTTGTAAAAAATATGGTAGATAAAGAGAATCCCCGCAACCAACTTCAAAAATACTATTTGGTTTAAAATCTAAAATAGCATCTTCTATGACACTTGCAATACTCCTAAAATCATAATAAATTGGCTTCCAATTTGGATTTATATCTCTAGTATTGCTATATGTTCTATCCCAATGCTCTTGTGTGCTTTTTGTCATTTCTATCCTTTTATTGTATGTTCCACTCTTTTTTCCAAACACTAAAAATGTATAAATACCATATTTTAGCAAAATCAACCCTTATGCTATTTTTAAAATCATCTATTAAAGATTTAACATAACCCTCATTAAAATATCCGCAATCAATCTCATCCAATAAATAACTAAGCTCCCCTCTAACCCAAGATTCCAAAGGAACTCCAAAACCCATTTTTTGCCTATAAATTAGCTCTTTTGGCAAGAACTTTTCTAAATACTTTTTAAAAATCTTCTTCCCAGAAACAGCCACAGAATCTTTAAAAATTAAATTCTCCTCACTACTTAGTGATAACATATACTCTACAAGCTCTCTTCCTAGCAAAGGTTCTCTAAACTCTAACCCAACGCTCATGCTAGCTCTATCAGTCTTGGTTAAAATATCTTCACTTAGATAGTTTTGTATATCAAAATAACTCATTTCTTTAAAATTATCACACAGCACTCCATCAACCACAAAAGGAGTAAGCCCATTTTTCTTTAAACCCTCTTTTCTAAAATGAGTAATCTCAACTAAATAATGCTCCAAAAAACTCTTTGCTTGAAGTTGGTTTTTAATCCGTAAAAACTTATCAATACCAATACTTACACCAAATTTTTGCAAAAGCTTTACAGAAGATTCAGTATCTAAAACATTCAATAAAAACCCAAAAGCTCTAAACTTCCTATACTCAATATACCTATTATTAGCCCAAAAATACCGCTCATACCCAAAGCCTAGCTCATCTCCACCATCTGCACTTAAGGCTACTTTGTGTGTTTGTCTAATTTTTTGTGCTAGGAGCAAAGTAGGTAGTGCTGAAGTATCGCCAAAAGGCTCATCATAAATCTGAACTAAGCTTGGTATCAAATCTTGCGCTTCTTTTAGCGTGCAGATGAATTTATGATTCTTAACCCCCAAAATATCAGCCACACTCTTAGCATACACACTCTCATCAAAGCTAGATTCCAAAAAAGACATAGAAAAAGTCTCAAAAGAATTTCCTTGCTCTTTCAAAACCGCACACACAAGGCTTGAATCCACACCGCCACTTAAACACACCCCTACACTTACATCACTCACCATTCTTAGAGATATACTCTTATGTAAAGCTTGCTCAAAGCTATCTTCACAAAAGGAATTATTACCATACTTCTCTTTTATAGAATAATATTGGATTTTATTAATCGAATCTTTTATTCCAAAATTCCTAGCCTTTTTAATATTTACTATCAAATAATGCCCATTTTCTAACTTATAAGCATTCTCCACCATACAATAAGGAGCAGGAACATATCCTAATTCTAAAAAGTAGCTTAATACAATTTTATTTACGCTTTTTTGTAGCTTTGGATAAGCAAAGAGCCCCTTTAGCTCCGAACTAAACAAAAAACAATTAGAATCATAATAATAATAAAGTGGCTTAACACCGAATCTATCTCTACATAAATATAACTTCTCTTCCAATCTGTCAAAAATAGTAAAAGCAAACATTCCATCAAAATAATCCACACAAGATAGCCCAAAATAAGCAAATGATTCCAAAAGAACTTCGGTATCACTCCTAGAATCACAATTCACACCTTCTTTTTGCAAAATTTGTGCTACTTCTTTGTAATTATAAATCTCACCATTAAACACGAGAGCATATCTATCATTTACAAATGGCTGATGTGCATGGTTACTTAGATCTATTATAGATAGCCTTCTATGTGCTAATACCACTTCATTTTGGATAAAAAGCCCATAATCATCAGGACCACCAGCTATCATAGAATCTCGCATAAATTCTATATTTTCTAAAAGTCCATTACTCTTAAGCTCAAATCCACCAACGATTCTGCACATTAGTTTTTAAATTCCTTGCTTAAAAAATCAGCTAGATATGCACTTGCAGAGCCAAAATTATAAATCTTAGATTCCCTATATTCAAGAATCTTTTCTCTCCACATATCTTTATTTTTATAAATTTCATCAATTAGAGCCATAAATGCCCCCCCCCCGCAGAGGTATTCTCTATGACAATTCCTAGACTTTCATTTATATCTTTATAATCCCAACTTGGTCTTATGACAACGCTTGGTGAAAGAGCCATAAGTGGAAATGAATTTTTAGTAGTAGTTTTAGAGCATACAAGAACAAAACTCTTGCCATACACAGCATAGTCCATAGGCACTGACATATCTATATCTACACAATCTACAAGATCTCCTAACACCTTTAGATGAGATTCTTCCCATTCATATCTATGACGCAGTATGACCTTATACTTTGTAGATACTTCTTTTATTAGTGGCTTTACACTCTCTAGCTCATCTAAATTATAAGGTGCAAACAAAATACAATCCTTGCTAAATTCAACTTCTTGCAATTTTTGCACATCTCTATCATATGCCAAATAACCACTTTTTATAATTTTAAACTCATTTTTTACTGAATCATTTGGCATAAACTCATCACCAACCACACAAAGATAACTAGAGATAAAATTTTGTAGTGCATACTTATCATCATATCCACCATAATTAACCATTCCATGCCCTATAAAAATAACCTTAGAATCTTTATGTACATTATATTTCCCAGTCACACAAATAGCAGTCGTAAAATCAAGCAAATATAAATACTCATACGACAAATACAAAATACAATTTTTAGATTCATCTCTATTTTCTAATGCTCTTAAAAAACTACCTTCTTGAGCACAAAAATATAAAATCTTCTCTCCTCTTTTTTCTAATTCTAATGCCAAATTTCCAAAATGCTTATCTTTAGCAAAATCAGGCAAAACAAGCGTAAAAATTCTATCCCAGCCTTTATTTTTACACTCCTGCTTTAGTTTTTGTATTGCTTTTTTTGCATAATTTAGAATTTCACCATCTTTGTATGGAATATTGTTATCTTTTAATTTTTTAATCAACTTTTCTTTTATCTCTTCATAATTGCTTGGCAATGAGCTAAGCGCAAGATACACAACCCCATTATTTGCCAAAATTTCATTCTTTAAAGCTTCTAAAGACATTTCATCTATACTATCATCTATTGGTTTTATAGAAATATTATCAGTGTATTTTATAAGCCATTCTAACTGCTTTCCACTTGTTCCATATGGATATACATATATATTCATGACTACTCCTTAAATATATTTTTTTAAAAAAATATCTACAAAATCAGCTACTGCATAACTTGCACCACCTAAATTATAAGCACAACTATTAATATATTCTTCTATTAAATCCTTTCTCTTAACTCTAAAATTCTCATCTTGTAATTTTATTAAAGTGTCTAAAAATTCTTCTTTGTTATGAATTTTAATATGTAAATTAGAGCAATAAAAATTATCTTCTTCATTATAACTTTCAAATTGCGGTTGCAAATACAATGCTGGTTTTTTAGTAATTAATGGATAAGTATAGAGAATGGAGCTTCTAAACTCAACCACACACAGACTTTCAAACAATATCTCATCACTTAAAGTTTCATAACAAACTACAAACTTCTCATTGTCCTGCCATCTTTTTACTATTTCTCTCTCTTTATCTAGTAATTCTAAATGACCACCATGAGTTTTATAAAGCACCTTATATCCATTTTGTAAAGATTCTGTAATAAGCTCTATTAACACTTCGATAAATGGCGAATGTGGTAGCGAGAGAAATATTATTAAATTATTATTAGATTCTTCTTTGTCTTTACAAAACTCATTATATCTAGCTATTGGTTTATCAAGTCCTGGATAACCTAGTTTTAATAAATTGTCAACAACGCCTCCATGTTGCTCATAAAACTCTTTTGTCCTTTTGTATCTAATATTATCACTAATACTCAAAAATCCCCCCCCCCCCCGCAGAGGAAATAGCACCTTTAAGACTCCAAAAACCACGAGTTTTTGGATTATGATAAAAAGCATGATAGTCAAAAATATAATAATGGCTAGGGATTCTTAAAGAATATGAATCGTATGGTATATGAGTTAAAATTCCAGTGCAAATAAATAATTTAAAAGCATTTAAAAATGGGATTAAATCTTGACAAATCACAAAATCATATTCGCAAGTTTCATACTCCAAAACATCAGGATAAATAAATCTACAAATGGGGATATTTTTTGATCTCAAAAGAGATTCCACTAAGCCAAAATGCTTCTGTCCTTTATAATCATCATAAATTAAGGCGACACTATTTTTTGGAAATTTTGCCTTTAAATAGTAGTTTAACTTTTTGCCTGTATATTCTAAACCATCTATGTAGTTAGTTATATTTTTCTCTTGCAACTCTTGTTGCAGTTTATATTTGTAGCGTTTTGAAGCGATAAGCACACAATCACTAGTATAAATATCATCTATTTTATATTCTTCACCAAAAAATTCTAAAATCGATGCGATAGCCTTGCCACAATTACCAAATGGATAGATAGCTTTCATAAATTCCCCTTAAAGAGGGAATTATAACAAAGTGTTTTTTAATATTTCTCTATTGTTATACCATTGCATGATCCAGTTTGCAAGATATTCACTTGCATTACCAAAGTTATAAAGATCATTTTTGCAATAATTATCTATTTTTTCTTTCCATTGCTTTTGGATTTCTATATTACTTGATAATTCAAAAATAAAAGACATAAATAAGTCTATCTCATCTAAAAAGATTCTTATATGTAGATTCTCGTTATAAAAAATGTCATTGCTTAATACAGAATCTTCAATGCTATTTCTTTGTGGATAAATCAAAATACAAGGTCTTTTTGTAATACTTGGATACGAATAGCAAAGCGAACTATAAACTTCAATCAAAGTAATGCTTCTGCGCAAATCTTCAACCTTAATACGCGGTGTGGAATTATCATAAAACACGAATTTTTCATACTTTTTAAAATTATTTGCAAATTCTATTTCTCTTTCCTCACAAGTATCTTTTAGCGGTGGACAACTCTTAAAAATAACCCTAAACCCAGAATCCAAACATTTTATAATCAAGGATTTTACTAAATCTTCATTATCAAAGTTTAGTTGAGATGAGATAAAAATAATAGTATCTCTAACACCAAAAGATACTTTACCAAACTCTTTGATTTCATTATCTATGCTTGGATAACCACCTTGTATCAACTTATTTTTTGGATTATAAGTCCCACCAAAACTTTGAATATTGCATACATGTTTATAGAAACTCTCACTATGAATATTTACATAATCTGCCAAAAAATAACTCATATTTTGTATATCAAGCATTTCACTCTTTGAAACTACTATATTTGATAATTGTTCCATACTTGTAACTATTTTTAAACTCTTAACATCACTATGTAGCTTTACGATATTGCCCTGCTCAATGATAAAAGGAAAGAAATTTAACTTTTCTAAAAACTCACAATCAGCACATAAATAAAACTCTTCTTGTTTATGAAAATCATCGATAATCTCATCAAAGCTATGATGAAACAAAGAAGTAATCCATACCACACAAAATCCATTATCTTTTAGTATCTTTACAATATCACCTAAATGTTTTTGCTTAGCAAAAAAGCCGCTTAAAAAAACAGCAATAACTTTCCTACCTTTTAATTTTTCTAAAAAGTATTCATTTAATTGCTTAGCTAACACACTTACTCCACAATAGCACTCTGGTATATCTGCTTTTTTAATTTTTGGTAACAATTTATCATATAACTTTGGAGATGATAAAAATAACTTTGAATCGTTTTTTAAATCTTTTTTCATTTGTTCTTGTAAAGATTCAAAGCTATTTTGACTATTGTCATCAACCAAAATCACATCATGGTTATACCCCAAAAACTCTAGTGCCCATTGTATATATCGTGCTTGTCCCCCATTTGGATAAATATATATTTTCACTTTTACTCCTAATTTAACTCATGCCTACTAGTAGTGTCTTTTTCTACATCAAAACACATCTTGAATCTCTCGGCACAACCATTACACAATGAAAACTTATTAAATTTTTGCTCTAAAGTTTCTTTTCTCAATGTCTTATATCCAATACCATTCCATACACCTTTATATCCTAGTTCTTTTACATTGCCTAAAGAAATAGGATTATACATCACACTAGAATCCATTGTGCAACAGCAAGTAACATTACCATAGCAATCAACAGAAAAATTTTGCCATGGAAGAGAACAACTAAACTTTTCATATCTTTTTTGTGTATTTTTATCTAATCCAAACTCATCATACACAACCATATTTGTAAAAAATATCTTTGTAATAATATCTCTACAATCAGACCACTTTTGCAAATACATATCTTTTTCGTCAGATTCTTTAAAAATATCAGTCAAAACGCAATTCAAATCAAATTCAATATTTGTCCCAAATGCATTTAATTTTCTTGCATGTTCTACACATTTTCTCACACCTCTTTCTACTTTATCTAACGATGCACCACGAATCTTCTTATAAGTTTCACTTGTAGCACCATCTATACTAATTGCCATTCTATTTAATCCGGATTCCAGCAAATCCACTCCAACCTTTTCAAGCATTGTGCCATTAGTTACAATATATCTATAAGGGATACCTTTTTGCCTAGCATGCTCTATAAATTTCGGCAATCTATCATCAAGCGTAGCTTCCCCAGCTGCTGTAAAACCTATCGTTACATCAGGATATTGTTCAACTGCTTTACTCAAATAATCTATTGCATCATAAATATAGGAATCTTCCAACACTCTTTTGGTTTTAAAATAATCAGTTTTATGAGTTTTTTCAAATTCTTTAGAAAAAAATGGACACATTATACAAGTTAGATTACATACATTATTAATAGATACATTAATGCCCTTTGGATAAGGATAAAAATACTTCACATTATCTGTTAAATCAAACTCTAATTGCTCTCTACTAGCACTATACTCATGCCAGATATACGATAAATTAAATAATTTTCTAGATTCATAAAAAAATTTTTTATTGCAAATGCTTTTATCAATTTTAAGATCGTCTCTAAGCAAGACATGAAGCTTATTTCTTAACTGCCGACTAATCTCACCTTTTCTATATAAAGTCTCTACTTTTAAATTCTCACTTGTTATATTTTTGAATAATGCAAAATACGCAAAGTCATCAACTTCAGTGTAATAATTTGGTTTTGGAAAATAATAAAGATTTTCTTTATGTTTTAAAGCTTCTTCAACAAAGCTTTTTACATATACTATAGATTTATGATCATTAAGCGGGTAATTTATGCCAATAATACAATCAGCTAAATCCCCCCCCCCCCCGCAGAGATATCAAGCTCTTTTAATGCTAGATATACAGAATCGCTAAAGAAATCATTAACTTTAACTTCTTTGATATCTGCATCAAGCCCCAATGTTTCTTTAATGCTACTTACTTGTGTTTTTTGAAAATTTAATATAATCATATTTACTCCTTGAAATATTATTATACATCAAGTATAGAATTAGCATTATACCAATCAATGATCCACTTAGCTATTTCTTCACTTGCATTACCAAAATTATAAAGATCATTTTTGCAATAATTATCTATTTTTTCATACCATTCTTTGCGTATTTTCTCGTCATTGGCTAAAGATTCTAAAATACCCCCTAAGACTTCCTTATACTCACACTCAAACACTCTAATATGAATATTCGGATTATAAAAAGCATCATTTTCCAATAAATCACTAGGTATTTTATTTTTTGGAGGATAAAATAAAATACTAGGTCTCTTAGCAGTTACTGGATAAGAATACATCAAAGAGGATGCACACTCTATTGCTGTTATACTTCTTTCTTTATCCTCAATGCTTAATTTTGGTTTATCTGCTTTTTGATACACAAACTTTTCATTATCCAAAAAATAAGAGGCAACCATATCTTCGTGAGTAGAATGACTTATATGGCTTGGATTTGATTTAAAAATTACCCGATATCCTAAAGAAAGTAAGAATTTAATAATCTCAACACTCAATTCTTTCCTAAAAATACTAATTAATGCGGATACAAAAATAATAGTATCTCTCTTGGTATCCTTATACCCCAAAATGTCTTTAGCTTCCTTATCAATACTCGGATAACCACCAAGTATAAATCTACTTCTAGGATTTGAATCTGCATTTTGCAATGATTGATTTATACTTAAATACTTCAGATGACTTTTTGAATGGATATTTAAATAAGTATTTAAAAACATGCTTATAGTATTCGCCTTTTCAGTTTCTCTATTGTTATAAACTTCGTTTAACCAAACATAATTTTGTACTTCATCTAAGCTAGAGTGAATTCTTAAACTAGTTACACTTGGATGAAAATTCAAAATATTATTAAAGCTAATCACAAATGGAAAAAAATCAAGTTGGCTTAAAAATTCAAAATTTGCAAAAATAACTTCATCACTATTATCTTTGTGATATTTGTATATTGCTTCAAAATCAAGATTTTCAAACGATAAAATATATACAATAGTAAAACCATGTTTTTGCAAAATCTCTCTAATACTACCTAGATATTTATAATGTGGTCTCCCCTCTGTATCGCTGTATATCGCTATTATCTTTTTGTTTTTATATTTTTCCCTTAAAAATTCGTTGTATTGTTTTGCGATTGTATTTAAGCCACACACAGCAGAGTTAATGCCATGTTTTTGTAAGTTTTGTAGCAATTTATATTTATATCTCTTGGAAGCTAAGACCATTATAGCTTCTTTAGAATTTACTTCATCTTTTATATCCAGTAAGGTTTCATTGTCAACAAACGATAAATCCCCCCCCCCCCCGCAGAGGAATCAAGAATAGCTAATGCATTTTTTATATATTGCCCATTGCCACTTTTTGGATATATGTAATATTTCATTTTTTCTCCTTTTAAAATTTAATTATACATTATTTCCATATTTTCATACCACTCAATAATCCACTTAGCTATCTCTTTGCTTGCATTACCAAAATTATAAAGATCATTTTTACAATAGTCTTCTATTTTATCTTTCCATTTTTGGCTTTCTTGTTCCTCTTGTAGTTTTTTTAAAATTTCAACAATACTATAATCATCTTCCTCAAAGATTCTTATATGTATCTTATCGTTATAAAAACAATCATTTTCTAATGTATCAAAACTAATAGAATCTCGTTTTGGATACATTATTATGCTTGGTTTTTTTGTTGCAATAGGATAAGAATACAACATAGAACTACAAGATTCAACCAAACTTATACTTCTTTGTAATTCCTCTTTATTTAATCTGGGTGTGCTATTATCGTAAAATACGAAATTATCATAAGTTAAAAACTCTTTTACAAAGTCTTTTTCTATATTTTCTAATTCACAATGAGCAGGGTTTGATTTAAATACAACCCTAAACCCACAATCTAACACATGCTTTATTATAGTGGCTAATCGTCTTGGATATTCGAAATTCAAATGCGTAGAGACAAAAATTACACTATCTTTAGGTATATCACTACAAAGACAAGCTTTTGCTTCCTTGTCAATACTAGGATAACCACCAAGCAAGAATTTATAACTAGGATCTGGCACTAAGTTTGCAAATTGTTGCTTTTTGCTTATATATTTTAAATGACTTTTTGAATGAATATTTACATATGTACTAAGAAAAAAACCAAGCTGAATACTACTCTCTACTTCTCTATTTAAATAAGCATAATTCTGCACCATATCAGCACTAGTAAATAACTTTAAACTAGCTACCTTAGCATTATACCTACTAAACTCTGCTTGACAAATTACAAAAGGAAAAAAATCCAAAGCCTCAACAAACTCGTAATCTGCCAAAATATAATCTTCTCCCCTTTGCTCTAAATCACAAATCAACTCTTTATGCCATTTGCTTGCAAATGATAATATATACACTATATTAAAGTTAGAATCTTTTAGTATCCTTGGTATGTCTCCTAGGTGTTTTTGTGATAGCTCATATCCATTTAATGCAATAGCAATTATTCTTTTATTTTTGTATTTTTCCTTATAATGTTTATTTAGCAAATTAGCAACAAATGAGATTCCATCGTAACACCTGCTAATTCCTAGATTTTTCAAAGTTTTTAAAAGTTTATTTTTATGATTAGGGGACGAAAGAAGTATTGTGCATTCATTTTGATTTTTTATGTTACATACATTATCAACTAAGGAATTATCCTTATCATCTAGGAGATAAATCCCCCCCCCCCCCCGCAGAGAATCCATACTACACAGAATCTCTAAGTTGTGCTTTATATATTGTGCATTTCCACCTGCTGGGTATATATAATATTTCACTGCTTCTCCTTTTTAAACAAAAACTCATTACAACCAAGACCGACCACTTTGAGATAAACAAACATTCTATACCAAAATCCTTTTGGATATATCGGCTTATAATACATTGTTTTATTATTATTTATGCATTTAAAACCATTCTTTTCCCAAAACTTTATTACATCATCGTTAAACATAGGCTCATAAGGCAATCCACCTAGCCAATCTATAATATCTGTTACCTTATACATTCCACGATTTCTATCATACATATTTAATCCACGACCTTTACGCAAATCTTCAAATGTCAAAAACAAAGTATAAGCACTAACAAGTAGGAACTTCATAAAAATATTTGTTCTATTATAATACTCTTTCTTTTTAAGCCACCAAAGTGAAGCTTCTGTTTTGTTGTAGAGAGCTATATAAGCGTAATTCCCCCCCCCCCCGCTGAATCTAGAATATCCATAGCATTTTGCATTGCTAATTCTAAATTGCCAGTATGATGCAATACTCCCCAACTATACAAAATAACACTTTCGTTTGTAAGCTCTTTTTTTAGTCTATCAACCAAGTTAGAATCCAGAATGCTTCCTAAAAAAATCTCCCAATTTTCTGTATTTTTTGGTTTAAATTTATCTTTTGCCATTTGTGTTGCTTCTATTGAATTGTTATCTACATCTATACTTATTACTCTCTTGCAGCCCAAATTCAATGCTGCAATAGAAAAAATCCCACTTCCACAACCAATATCCAAAAATACTTTATTGCTAAAATCAAAATTGCCTCCAAAGAACCTGCTTAGAGAATCTTTAGCATTTTGCAATATCTCATCATTTGCAACATATTTCACAAATCTTTTCCAATTTCTACCAAAACTAAAAGTAATCATAGTCCCTCTTTACAATATAAAATTTCTAATATAAAATCAGCTATTTTCCTAGATGAATTACCAAAATTATAAACTTCACTAGATATATATTTTAACACTTCTTTAGACAAATTATCTCTCTTATACAGGAGTTACACTAGGATGGAATTTCTCCCCACCCTCACTAATCACAACAGAAGCAAATGTAAATCTAGAATACAAATCAGATTTGTATGTATAAAAATATGGGCTATCCTGTATCCTATCTTTAGCGTCTTTTCTTTCTTTCTCATTTGAACAAATAAACACCAAATTAACTCCAGAATCCCTTAAAAATTCCTCTATTTGCCCTCTATGTTTAGAGTCACTAGGACCAGATATAATAATCCCAACCGTATTATCTCTGTTGTATTCTAATTTATTTGCTATATAATCATCTACCATTTTTGCAACAAAATCAGTCCTCATCTTAAAGGATAGTTTCAAATCTTTAGCAGTTCTAGCAAGTGGTAGAAAATTTTTTCTGCTAGATATTAATAAAATATCATCATCTTTTTTAATATCTGCATATTCTTTAAGACTTATGCATTCCTTATTAAAATCATCTATAAAATCCACATTATCAACTCTACAAAATTCCAAAAGATGAGCCAAATCTAGCCCAACTTTACCTTCTAGGATATATATATATCCTAGCCATTTAATCCACCTAAATATTGCCAACTTTCATATTTTTACGTCAATGCATTAAACTTTATCGACAAACCACACTTTTAAATAAATATTTAAAAAATACAATCATAAAAACTCCAAAACAAAATTGAAAAATTATATCATTTAAAGTATAATCTAACAACAAGACAAGGGGGATAATAGTGAAAAATATATTATTAATAATGTTATTTAGCTTATGCGTGTTTGCTCAAACAAAGTATAAACCATTTTTAGATACTAAATTGGCACTAGAAATACTAAACAATGCTTACAAAGAATCGCTAAAACAAAATAAACATGTCAGCATTTCTATAGTTGATAGCTCAGGTGCATTATTAGCTATGGTAAGAAATGATAATGCTGGTGTTCACACGGTAAAAGCAAGCTTTAAAAAAGCATACACGGCAGCCTCTCAAAAAAGACCAACACATATGATACATAAAGGCATAAAAGAAGGATCAATTCCAGAGGATTTAAGGTATCTAGACGATAATTTCTCGATTATGGATGGTGGACTCCCAATAATAATGGATAATGTTGTAGTTGGTGGCATAGGTGTGGGTGGAGCACATGGAGACGAAGATGTAGAAATAGCAAAAGCTGGGCTTAAAACTCTAAAGTGATTGCTATATATCATCTTTCAATATTAGTGTAGCCACCTTGATGCCAAACTTATCCAATTTATTTAATAAATTATAAACTATTTTTGGATGCCCACTTGTGATAAAAACACAATCAATTTTAGAGCTGTTTTCTAAAATGTCACCATATCTTTTGTATCCTTCTTTATAATCATCGGCTACAAACAAAATATTTTTACCATTGTGTTGCAAATAGTCTTGTATCTGTGCCCTCCATGAATTCTCTGGATACAACACTATATTTGTTGAAGTTTCTAATAGTTTATTTCTCTCATTAATAGTTGGTAATTTATTATTGAACTCTTCATAGAGTTCTAAAAATCTATCCTTAAAGCTATCATTGTAAATCTTTGCAATTTCTCTTATTATTTTATGAAAATCTTTATGGGTATAAAAATCTTTTAGCATCAAAGCCAATCCATCTCCACCCCACGAAAAGAATGTATTTAAAAATATAGGATACGAGGAAGAATAATGAATCTTTAAAAGCTCATAAAACAATTCTTTGTTTTTTGCTTGATATGCTGTCATACCAACAGATACAATCCACATATAAAAGTCCAAATATTTTCGTCTAGCACTAGGGACTACGCCAAAAATATGGGTAACATTTGGCACAAAAGCCATTTTAGCTTGTGGATATAAATTTAAATATCCTCCCTCCCCTTCAAATACAACATCATTAGCACCTTGCTTTGCTGTATCAAAAAATCCAGAACTAATAATCAAATCTCTTTTAAAAATATTTTTTATCGTCTTTCTTAGCTCTGATTTTTCGATACAAGATAACATATCATAAGTAAAATATTCTGGCAATCTTGGCCTATCATTATCAAGCAATGGAATATCTCCATAATCATAACCTTGTTCGACTGCTACTAGATTTATATCATCGTATTTAGAAATAATATTTGCTACTTTTTCCAAATGATCATTTGTATAAAAATATTCATCATCAGCAATAGTTATAATCCAATCAGAATCTAACATTCCAAGTGATATTGCACTCATCATTACCTTATCCGAATGTCCATTATTTACTTCAAATTTATAATAACTAAACCTATCATCAGACAAAAATGATTCTACAACCTCTTTTGTATTATCTTTAGAGCAATCATCTAACACCAAAACTCTGTAATTTTTGAAAGTTTGACTTTGAATCTTGCCCAAACATCTCTTTAACAATTCTGCTCTATTATATGTTGGTACAACTAGCAAAAACATTCCTATTCCTTCTTTATATCATTTTTTAATTTTTCTAAAACATCAAATCTATCACAATCAAATACTCCAGTATAAAGATAATCTATACTATCTACACCACAAGGCATTTTGTAAAAATTAACTTGTCTATCTTTATATTTTTTATAATCTTTATGGGTATCTTTTATGAGACATAAGCTTGGAACAATCGCCCTACGACAATCTAAAGCAATAAAATTAAAATTCTTAAATTTTGATTTAAACCTCTCTTTTAAATCTAGCTTATCATCAATAAATACAATATTTTTGATACCTAAAAACTCTAGCTCTTTTGTATTTATTATTTTTTTGCCACAAATTTCGCCAACCTTAAAATCATCAAGAAGATAAATTTCACTAAATTTATCAACAAAACTTAAATCTTCAAGTAAAAACTTGGCACTCTCACATGCAGGCGCTAGTACTATTGCTTCATTCTTTAAGAAGTCTAATTTTTCTAAGTTTGCATAGAAAATATTATTAAAGCTATAGTAAAAATAAATAGCAAAACCAAGCTCGTATATCATAGAGAATAAACTCTCTGGTGTATTATTTGAGACAAGACCTAGACAATTTGCATACAAAATTCCATCATCTTTTAAAATATCTTTAGTTAAAAGCAAGTAATCATGCAGACAATCACTAGAAAACTCTTGCAAATTAGCATTAGATAACATTATATCAAAATGTTTCTTTTTGTTTTGTATCTCATTAATCTTCCACCATGGATATGCATTGACTTTGATATTCTGCTTAGATTCTATAAATTCTCTTTTTTGTCTTGTTGATATAGCTTTACTTTTAGTTTCTGGATCATAAAAACTATCTTCTACAAAATCCAACGCAAAATTTTTAAATTCACCACTAAAGCAATGTGTATTAACCAAATTCTGTAGCATATAAAAACTCTCACAAGCATCAGTATAGCTATAATCTTTCAAAGATTCATGTTGAGATAAGAAATAACTCATACCACTACTTCCAGGACCTATTTCAAAGATATTTTCAAAATTTGGCTTAATAGATTTTAATCTATGATACACAACACATGATGAACTAAGAATTTCTAATGGCAAAAAATGTCTTTTGTTTTGAAAATACACTTCTTGTAATTCCAATGACTTTTTACAAGCATCAACTAGGGAGTTATACATACTGCTAAATCCCCCCCCCCCCCGCAAGTAATATATCATTAATATAAAAGCTTTTCCTATTTTCTTGCATGGAATCCAAAAGTGAAAATAACCCTTGAAATGTATTTATTCTAACCGGAAAACCATGCTTTTCAAAAATATCTAAATTATACTTTCTAATTGAATTATACTCATATGCACAACTTTTTGCCTTTTCTTCCAGATTTCTATACATATTTATATCAAGCATCAAATTTCCTTTATTAACTCTAAGCAATCATTCAAAATTTCACTCATATCACTATATCTATATCTACCCATTCTTCCTAATGTATAACAATCATTGGGCATTAATTCTAAGTATTTTTTATATTTTGCAACATCAGCACTTGTTTGATAAGGATAAAGTTTATTATTAAATGAAGGTGTCTCAATTCCTATCATTGTGTATTTAGATTCATAACCAGTTAGCTTTTTATATTCTACAATTCTTGTATAAGATTCTTCACTATCTGCATAATGTGCAAAGTGATATAACTCTGGTAAAGCATACTTAACAGGCAAGATTATCTTTTGAAAATCCCTACCAATATACCTTAACTCCCCATAACAATAATCAAAAACCATATCTAAAGAGCTAGTATTAATAATGACATCCGCACTTAAGTATTCACCATTTACATAAACCCTCTTTTTATCAAGCTCGAATTTATCCACATAAGTATTAAATCTGACATCACAACCTTCAACACACTTCTCAAATAAGCTATTATATCCATCTAGCTCTTTTGGATATAGTACATCTTTTTTTCCAACAAATCTTTGTTTAGAACCTGTCTGAATTGCAGAATCAATCCCAAAAAATCCAAATACATCAATTTCTTTATTATTCTTTATTTTCCACATTTTTTGAGAGTAGAAGTTTATAAATTTATCATACAAGGTTTTACCAATAGCATTAATCCAAAAATCTTCAAAATTACTTGCCTTAAAATTTGGATCTCTTCTTTCAAGCTCTTTTTGAATCTTATCTCTATCTGGCATTAAAGCTATATCATCAATATGTGGAGGATATGAATAAAACTCCCTATCACTTGCCACAAAAGTTAGCATATAGTGCTTAATTTCACGCATATTTAAAAATTGATTAAAAAAATCTATTACAGATGTATTTCCCACATCTACAAGCAAATGGTGAGGACCATAAGTATATGGATGTCCATGGTAAAAAAATGTTCTACAACCACCACCCAGAACATTACTACCCTCTAGAATCTCTACTTTGAAGTTCTTATTTTTGAGAAAGTGAGCTATAACACAACCAGCAAACCCCCCCCCCCACTACTAAAGCTTTTTTCATAACCTGTCCTTTGATTGTAAAATAAATTTATAATTCTATTAAATTTTACTTAAATATAGCTAGATTATATTGTCTAGTATAAAATTTGAAAGATACTCACTAGCATTACCAAAATTATAAATCTCATATTCTCTGTGTTCTGTTATTTTTTTACACCATTCATATTTATTTTCATAAATTTTGTGTATATTTTCTAAAAATTTAGAATCTTCTAAAACAAAACCTAAGCTAGAATCTATCTTAAAATCACCAATAACCATACAAGGTGAGCCACTCAATAATGGAAATGTAAATTTAGAAGTCGTAGCCCCACAGACAAGAACAAAACTTTGAAAATATGTATATTCTGAAATTTCACCAGAATCATCAATAACTAGCAAACCTTCCTTGATTGGTTTTTCAAAAATATCATAAATAGAATCCCAAAAACCCTTCTCACAAACCATTCTAGAGCGCAAAATAACTCTATAAAAAGGTAGAACCTCGTTTATAAGTGGTACAAATAAATCAAATTCACTTTTATTGTATGGTGCAAATAGCACACTATTTTTTATCTCTAAGTTATAATTTATATCACCACCATACATTCTAAACACCAAATTATCAAAACCCAAATAACCACTACAAATAGGAGTTACTAAATCCCCCCCCCCCCCACAGAATTATTAGGCATATAACACTTACCAGAAATACATAAATAATCAAAATTTTTAGAATACAAATCTAAGTTAATATTTGAAAAATCACTTAAAGAATGACCTATACAAATGGTAGGAATATAATTATTTTTGTATGTCCATGACACTTTTGTGATACATCTTACAAAATCTATTAACTCCAAATAATAGCATGGCATACAAACAGCAAATGCAACTTCTGCTAAGTTATTGGTTTTGATTTTATTAATCACTCTATTATATGCCAAATTTGTACCACACAAATATAGTATTTTTATATCATTGCTCATTAAACAATCATCTAAAAAACCTATATGCTTATCATTTGCCATTCCAGAGACCTCTATTGCCACTACTTTATCCCATTTTTTGCTCTTAATTTGATTATAAAGTTTGTTAGCAGTCATTTTAGATATCATAAAAAAAGAATCATAATGATATTTAATACCATATATATTTAATTTATTAATCAAAATCCTTGCTGTGCTATCATTTAAAGTAGAGCGTTTATCCCATGCTAGAAATATAGTCTCACCATTTGCTGTAAGCTCATGTTTAAAACTTTCTAGAGAAGTATCAATACAACTATCATCTATAAAACAAACCTCACAATCATACACATATGATACCATTTGACCTAATAATTCTCCAGCTATACCTTTTGGATATACATATTTTTTCATCACACTCTCCCTACTCTTCTATCATCTCTCGTGCTATACCTCTTAATGCACTCTTTAAACATTCCATTTCTTGCTCCCATTCTCTCCATAGACCTCTTTTATTTGTTTTGGCGATATTTTCTAAAACCTCCAAATCTTCAATAATCTTTGGCTCACTTATGTCAAAATACTGGACAACAGCATATCCATTTTCAACAAGTTGGGCATTAAAAAACTTCCCACCATTTTGCAAAAAACACCAACCATTTTTATATCCTATTCTATATTGTTGTTCTAGAAAAATAGTATTTTGAGTATAAGTTAATGCAAAGTGTCGCATTTCTTTAACAGCCCTTGGAGAAACTTCACAATTTTCGGACTTAAAACTTTGACTAACCATAGCAATGCCATACAACTGACAATACAACATTCCATAATCTTTAGCATAAACACTAAACAAAGTTGGTGCATAAATATACTTTAATATCACAGAAGTAGTAACAGGTGGTATGGTATATGCATATAAATTAAGCACCAACAAAAATACAAAAAAGATTCTACTCATTTACCCACCATGTTTCAAACCCAACATCATAAGTTGGAGTGATTTTAGGGTGGGATAATCCATTGTAAAATGCAACCTTAAAAGTATCTGTATAAAAATAAGGTATAACATAGTATGACCACAACAACACTCTATCTAACCCCCTAAATAATACCACTAATTCATTATAATCATCACTAGATTCAATTTGTGATAAAAAATAATTTATAACCTCACTATTAGCACCACTATAATTAAATGTCCCATTTATATCCCAAAATAGCCTTTGTTTAATGCCATTTCTATAATCAAAACTATCAACTATCATATCATAATCAAAGTTCGACTTTCTCTTTTTATATTCTTCGTTTGAGACGATTTTTATTTCTGTTGTGATTCCCAATTTTTTTAGACTATTTTGTAGATTCTTGCTAAACTGCAAAAAACTATCTCCATTAAGTAATATCTCAAAAGAGACAGCATTATTTCTATCATCAAATAACCTACCATTTTTCATAACATAACCAGAATTTTTTAAAAGATTCATAGCCTCATTTACATTGCTCTTGCTAGGAACAATAAAGCTTTTATTAAAAACATCATCACTAAGTTTATTTCTAAAGTTTTCTAAAATTTCTAACTCTCTCCCAACTGGTAACCCAACACTTTGAAAATCAGTTCTCAAAAAATAGCTATTAATTCTTTTATTGCTTTTATCAAAGTCAAATGCGTAATTTATCGCTTTTCTTAATTGTATGTCCTTAAAAATCTCTTTTCTTGTATTAAAGATAAAGCCTTGCATAACAATTGGTGTTAAATGCAAAAATTCCTCTTTTTTTATATCATCTCTACCATATCCCTCTTCCCAATTTTTTACGCTTTTTTCCAATCGATAATCATATTCTTTATTTTTAAATCCAACTAGAGATTCCTTATTATTTTTATAAAACTTATATATTATTTTGTCAAAATTAAAATATCCAATCCTAGTTTTGTGATTTTTAGCCCAATAATTATCAACTCTTCTATATATAACTAGTTCTCCTTTTATAAAACTCTCTATTACATATGCACCGCTTCCAAGAGGAATCTTTAGCTTATCTTTTGTTGTATCTATACTTTCATAATAATGCTTTGGCAGTATTGGCATATCTCCTAAAGTTAGGATTATTTCTTTATTTTTTGGATTTTTAAAATTGAATCTAATTGTATATTTATCTACTACTATAACCTCCAAAACATCACTATATAACTCTTTATAATTTGGTAATTGTGAAAAATACTTATAGCTAAATTCAACATCAAAGGCACTAACTTCCTTTCCATCATTAAATTTAGCACTCTTATCCAAATGAAAAATCACAAAGTTATTGTTAGAATCTACTTGTATTTGCTTAGCTAAAAGACCATAAGCACTATATGGCTCATCTAAAGATCGAATCAATAATGAATCAAAAACAAGCTTCGTATCAAATACATTTGCACTTGAATTAACATCATAAAAACTATCAAACTCTCCTAATGCACTCCTTCTTACAACACCTCCTTGTTTAGCATTTACATCAACATAATCAAAATGCTTGAAACTCTTATATTTTACTTCTCCAAATGGTGCATAAGAATCGCTACTAAAAGTATCTGCATAAATAAATAATGGCAACAAAATAAATAATAATTTCATATATACTCCAAAATTAAAATTCTATCCTAAACTTCACAAACTCTTAATATAAAACAATATAATTTAACGAATTATTTTTAGGGAGGATTTTATGAAGACTTTTAGGAATATTCATATTTATCTTAGTTTATTTTTCTTACCACTTGCGTTAATGTATGCACTAACAGGAATATTATACATAAGTGGCATAGACCAAAATTATGGTGCTACAAAAAATACATACACCATGCACAATGCTACAAAAGGCAAAGAAATAGAAAGTATGCTAAAGTATTTTAAGGAAAACAACATAGCATTACCAAAAGTTGGAGAAATCAAAGAGAAAGAAGGAAAACTCATTGTTGGTAGTGCTCACTATTCTGCAACATTAGAAAAAAAAGCAGAAGATTCTTATAATATAACTACCATAGAGCGTTCATTTATAGGAAACTTAATAATGCTTCATAAAGCAAAGGCTAAATGGTATTTTGATGTTTTAGCAATAGGATTTGGAATAACCATGTTTTTGTTGTATTTCTCTGGAGTAATGATAACTTTAGTAAATATAAAGAAAAATAGAGAAAAGCAAATTCTAACAATAATAGCAGGTATTGTAATAAGCACAATAGTTGGTGGTTTAAGCGTCCTTATTGCTTAAACCAACTTTTAATTCTATCAAACAAGCCTTCAAAGCAGTTAATTGGCTTTGAATGCTCATAGCCAAAAGATTCATGCAATTCTTGCACTAGCTTTTGTTGATGCTCATTTAATTCTTGTGGGTATGTTATTTTTACAACTGCGATAAAATTCCCATATCTACCACTCTTTACACTCTTAATACCCTCTCCATGAAAAACAAATTGTTGCTTATCTTTCACGCCTTTTGGTATTTTTAATTCTAATTCTTTTCTTAATGCTGGAATCTTTATTGTCCCACCTAGCATAACAAGACTAAAAATAACTGGAACTTCCAAATAAACATCACTATGATGTCTTATAAAATGCTCATCTTCTTGCACTATTATTTCTAAGTATAAATCTCCTCTAGTTCCATCTGGCATTTGGTTACCACGCTTTGCCACTCTTATTTGATTTCCAGTATCTACACCTTCTGGGATTTGAACTTCAAAGCTATCTTTCTCTTCTTTATATCCCTTACCGCTACATTTTGGACATTTATCGGCTACTTTTGTGCCACTACCACCACATTTAGAACATGTTTGTGCAAATGTCATAAAGCTTTGTGTAAAAGTCTCTCTACCGCTTCCATTACAAGCCTTGCAAGTTTCTAGCTTCCCATCTTTTGCACCTGTTGCTTTACAAGATTCACATGCTACTTTATATTTTATATCTATTGTTTTTTTAACCCCAAAAATAGCTTCGCTAAATGGTAGATGAATCTCTAAGACTATATCGCTTGAATAACTATAGCTTTCTCTCTTTGTTCTTCTGCCAAAGTCTGCTCCAAAACCGCCAAAACCACCAAACACGGAATTAAAAATATCAAAAATATCTCCACCTTCAAAGCCTACGCCACTATTTTCTAAGCCTCTCTTGCCATATGTGTCATATATTTTTCTTTTTTGTGAATCACTTAATATTTGATATGCTTCATTGACTTGTTTAAATTTTTCTTCAGCCTCTTTATTGTCTGGATTCCTATCTGGGTGATATTTTAGAGCCATTTTTCTATATGCTTTTTTTACCTCATCACCACTAGCATTTCTAGAAATTTCTAGGACTTCATAATAATCAAATTCTTCCAAAAAAATCTCCTAATTATCTTTATAAACAAACTGCAAATTCTAGCTAATTTTATGTTAAACTTTCCAAAAAATTTAGGCTATAACTATAAATGAATTCATATCCTGAAAACTTTAAAAAACTAATAGAATCTTTAGAAAAATTACCAAGCATAGGAAGAAAATCAGCAATAAGACTTGCATATTTTCTAGCCTTTGAAGATAAATTTAGTGCGATAAACTTAGCACACAACATAGAAGAATGCGTCCAAGACTTGCAAGTGTGCGAAGAATGCTTTGGCGTTAGCGATTCTTATATATGTGATATTTGTAATGATGATTCAAGAAATAATGGAGAATTATGTATAGTAGCAAATGCAAAAGATATATTTTTATTAGAAGATAGTGGAGAATTTAGCGGAAAATACTTTGTAATATCAGACATCAAAGATACAAACATAAAGCAACTAGAAATAAAAATAACAAACAATAATATAAAAGAAATAATTTTTGCTCTAACCCCATCTTTAGGCAGTGATGGGATTATGTTGTTTTTAGAAGATAAACTATCTCACTTAGGGATTACATTTAGCAAAATAGCACAAGGAATCCCAACAGGAGTGAGCCTAGAAAATGTCGATCAGCTATCTCTTATACGCTCTTTACAAGCTAGGATAAAAGTATGATAGAAATAGCAAATAATCTGCATATATACATAGTAATAATAGGATTTGTGCTTTTCTTTAGCACATATGCAAGCAAAATATCAGATAAAATAGGAGTGCCTTTATTGCTTGTGTTTTTAGGCATAGGAATGCTTCTTGGTAGCGATGGCATAGGTGGCATAGAGTTTGACAATCCAACGCTAACGCAAATTATAAGCACTATTGCACTAATTTTTATATTATATTCTGGCGGATTATCAACAGCATTTAAAGATATAAAGCCGATTATATCACATGGAATTGCACTAGCTACAATAGGTGTTGTGCTAACCATGCTTGTTATGGCTTGTTTTATTTATCTATTGCTAGATTTTACATTTTTAGAATCCATGCTCTTAGGTGCTATTATATCTTCTACAGATGCTGCAGCAGTATTTATGATTCTAAGAAGCAAAACAATAAAACTAAAAAACAATATAGGAGAACTACTAGAGCTTGAATCTGGTAGCAATGATCCTATGGCGATATTCCTATCAATAGCAATTTTGCAATTAATTTTTATGCCAGATGAAAATACGATTGTAGATTGGATTATTTACTTTATCAAACAATTTGCAATAGGTGGAGCATTAGGAATCCTATGTGGATATTTATTCCCAAAGATATGCAACAAAATAAATCTCTCGCAAAGTGGCTTATATCCTCTAATAAGCATTAGTTGGGTTTTTATAATCTTTGGATTATCAGTTGCACTTGGTGGAAATGGATATTTAAGCATATATATAGCAGGTATCTTAACTAATAGCTATGAATTTCCTAACAAGCAAAACATCACTTCATTTCATGATTCCATTGCATGGCTAATGCAAGTTTTAGTATTTTTGTTGCTTGGATTATTGGTGTTCCCTTCAGATTTAAAGAGTGTAGCACTAGAGAGCTTGATATTAACCTTTATACTAATCGTATTTGCAAGACCATTTAGCATATTTGCAACACTAATAAAAAGCAAATACAACACAAAAGAAAAAATATATATTTCATGGGTTGGGCTTAGAGGAGCAGTGCCAATTATTCTGGCAACCTACCCATATACATATGGTTTGCAAAGTGCTCATAGTATGTTTAATATAGTATTTTTTATGGTGCTAATTTCAGTGTTAGTTCAAGGCATGAGTCTATCTTTTATGGCAAAAAAATTAAATTTAGTGGAATAATGGAATTATTTTTGCTAGTAGGAATCCAAACAAAATGAAAGGATTCGTTATTATGAAAAGGATATTATCTGCATTATTACTCTCTTGTATGCTTATTAGCACTTTATATGCTTACAATCAAGGTGCAAACTCATATAGCCCACTATATACTGATAGGAAGAATAAGCTAGTTGGTGTATATTCTATGGTTGGTAGAGTTAGTTCAGATTCTACTTTAAGCATAGAAGGCTTTGAATCTCAAAAGCACTCCTTAAAAGAAACTCCAATAGGTTTTGGTGTGCAAGTTGGTTATTTGCTTAGCGAAAATCATAGGCTTTTATTAAATTATGAGCAATTCTTAAAGAAGCATGGGTTCTCACATCAGCTCCTAACACTTGGCTATGCTATAACTCCACTAGTGCCAAACACACAAAATCTAAGATTGCTACTTGGTTTAAATGTAGGCGTTGTTATGGCAAGTTTTGATTCTGGTAGCTTTACTATTAATGATAGCTCTATGGGTGGGCTTGATTTTATGGGCACTACATATGGAGTAAAGGGAGGATTCTTATATAACACAGGTGCTGGTGAGATAGAATTTGGAATCCAAGCAAGAAAGCTAGATTTAGGTGTAGAGAGTGGAGAAATAGCAGTAAATAACGCTCCTACAAAATCATCACTAGATTTAAGCGATACTTCAAGCACAAATTTCTTTTTAGGATATAATTTCCTATTTTAATGGACTTTGGTCCATTGTAGGAAACAAAATGGAATACGACAAAATAAACATAAAAACACAACTTAACAAAACACAACTACACAAACTGCTAGAAGAACAATACAAAATATTTAACAACAAACATAGCATAAGCGAATCTCTGCCAGATCCTCTTGGAGTAGCAAGGGAATTTTCTAGCGATAAAGTTGCCCTATTTTGTGCATTGTTTGCATATGGTAATGTTAGAGCTATTTTAAAATTCCTAAAATCATCTCCACTAACAGAGCTACAAAACAACAAAATAGATAAAAATCAGCAATACAAAGTATATAGATTCCAAACTGCAAATGATGTAGAAATATTCATAAAAGCTCTTTGTAAAATAGATAATTTGCATGATATTTTTTATAAAGCATATAAAAAAGATTCAACTCTTAGCGGGATTAAAGCTATGCAAGAGGCAATATACAAAAATATAAGCATACAAAGTGATGGATTAAAATTTTTAATAGGAAATACGGATAGTAGCTCTCCACTAAAGAGATGGAATATGTTTTTAAGATGGTTAGTTAGAAATGATAATGTAGATTTAGGCAGATGGAGCGATGTAAAAAAGAGTGATTTAATATTACCACTTGATGTGCATACATTCAAAATTTCACAAAAATTAGGAATCTTAAAGAGAAAAACATATGATATAAAAGCAGCATTAGAAGCAACAAACACACTAAGAGAGTTTGATTCTAATGATCCAGTAAAATATGACTTTGCACTATATAGAATAGGACAGCTAGGACTTTTAGAATCCTAACTATTGCTTCATACCCAAAAGAGTGGTTATCATCTCATCAATAGCAGTTACCATTTTTGCGTTTGCACCATAACCACTTTGGAATCTAATCAAATTTACAAGCTCATCATCGATTGATACTTCAGATTCCATTTTATACTCATTTTGCACAGCTACATACACAGCTTGTTTGGTTTGCATAGTTGTTTGTGTAGCTTCAGTCTCTGATGCAACTCTTGATGCTATAAAATTAAAAAATCCACTAATAGTCTCTGAATATTCCTCTCCGCCATGTCCATTAAATGTGATTTTGTCGTATTGTAATTGTTGCATCATATTTGCAATATCAAAGTTACCACCAACTGGTTCTTTATAAGACCTAATTAATGTAGGATCACTCTTATAAGGCTCTGCTAACTCTATAGTCTGTGCATCTCTGCCACCTAAGAATCTATTCACGCCCAATGCACCGGCAAAATTTGTCCCTTTATCTTGTATTGATATATATAACTCCATGCTAGGATTCTTAGGTGATATTTCAAATTGTTTTGTATGATTGTTAAATGTCGCTACAAACATATCATCAAAGTCATTTGTCGCATCACCATCACCATTATCATCTACATTTGCATTTAGTTGAGCGATAACATCATTCATAGTGGTATCTATATCAATCTTTACCGTTCTAGTGCCCATTGCCTCGCCATCTTTGTTGTATATCACAACATCAAAAGAGCCTCTTTTTACATTATAACCACTATTAATTAGTGCATCACCTGCGTTTATAGTTAGCTGATCACTTTGAGCACCCGGTCTTGCACTTTGTGCATAAATATTATTTGTAGCTTCTATAAATCCATTTGCAAATGTATCAAGGTCATTAATATAATTTTGTAACTTACCAAGATTCCCATTACAACCAATCATTTCATCGCTTCGTATCAAATCCAAAATAGCACCTATCTTGCCACCTGTAAGATCATTTGTCAAATTAAACTCTTTATGATCCCCTCTTAGATACTTAATGGTATACATTCCATTTGGGCTTTGCGTATTATCTAGTGTTAATGGGTGAAATGTAGAACCATCAACCAATGCTCTACCACCAACTGTTAGCGTATAATCATCATCAAAATCTGCAATGCCCTTATCAGTAGCTGCACTACCTTCGATATTTTGTTTAAATACATCACAACCTATTAGATTATTTAATTCATACTCATATTGGTCTCTTAAATCACGCAAGTCATTAGCTTTTTTATTCATATCTTTGCGTTCATATTCTGCGATTTGCTTATTTATTGTTGCTATTTGCTCACCTAATCTATTTACCTCTTTTACCGCAACAGCCATTTCTTCATTTAGCTTTTTTTGCAAATCAACAAGTCTATTTCTAGTGTCCTGTATGTTTTGAGTTAGAGTATTTGTGTGTTCTGCTAATGTATTTTTTAACGCTGGATCACCTGATTTTGTAGCTAGTGATTTCCAAGCATTAAAGTAATTTTGTAAATCATTATACACACCAACACCATCAATTTCTGGATAAAAAGATGAAGCCTCTCTTAATGCCTTAAAACTAGTATCATAATAAGTCTTATCCATAGAGGCTTGTTTATATCTTGAATAAGTATATTCATTATGCACACGTTCTACAGTTACAATATCAAGTCCCTGTCCTAGTGCGTAGTTTTGCCTCCATAGCGGAGTTTCTGCTGCACTTCTTACTACTTGCCTTGAATAAAAACTATTATTAGCATTTGCAATATTATTACTCACCGTATCAACCATCACTTGATGACCGGTGATTCCTGTATATGGAGTATTTAAAGATGATAAGATTCCGCCCATGTTGCAACCTTACACTTCAGCTGCAAGTAAAGATGAGCTACCAAGATGACTTTTCTTATAGCCCCTCTCCTCTACTGGCACTATGTTTTTTAGCATAGAATCATATAGCTCAGAAACCGCTAATGACATTCTTCCAAAACGATAATTAAGTTGTTTTAATTCTGATAATCTATCATGTAATTCTGCAGTAAATTCACTAGCACCTTCGCCTAATAACTTTTGCTTATCTTCATATGTTAAATCCGCGATAGTAGCATTTGGATAGTATTGCTTTAGCTTATCTTCAATGCTCTTAGCATAGGCGTCTTTTTTTCTTATAAAGGAGGTTGTTAGCTCCTCTTTATGTTGGATTCTACTAAATATAGCATCATTGTTTGCTACTAAAATATCATCTATATCTTGTTGGGTTATAGCTATTAGAGCTTTTACATCCTCTAATGCATCTTGTAAGAGTTGCAAAGACATTGGAATAACTCCTATTTTTAAGGTTTTATTCCTTAGCTAAGCAAATCTTGTGCCATCTTTTCAGCACTCCCCCTTAAGTCAATTTTATAACTACCATCAGCTATTGCTTTTTTAATATCATCTACTCTTGAGCTACCCTTTGTGCTATCAGCCTTTTTTTCAGAATCTGATTGTTCAACCCTTCCATTTTGTTGAACATTATTCTTGTTATTAGCCTGATTTACAGCACTTGAGAAGCTAGAATTGCTCATCAAATTGCTAATCATAATCTATCTCCTTAATAAATTACTTAAACACTATATCGACATTTTTACAAAAAACTTAACTAAAAAGATTCTCTTACACTCTTTGAAACATCTTGTAAAAATTTTTCTGTATCGTTCTTTGGTTGTGGCGTGTATTTGCTTTGAGTGTGCAATGATACATTTGGACCACCTATCTTTATTGTATAAAGAATTACAAAAAGCATAAAATATACAAATAAACCAAATCCAATTGAAGGTACAAACCAATCTTTCACCACAAATCCTTAAGCAATTTACAAACAAATATATCACAAAAATACTTATCATAAATTTATATTTAGTCCTAAAACCACTTAATTTATGCTACAATTTAGGCTTTTATGTCCAAAATTATCTCAAGGCTTTTTGATATGAATAAATTTTTATCTTTTACATGCGGTATTTTAATGTCTCTGTTTTTTACAAATCAAACTCTATTTGCTGCCTCACTTAGTGAATCAAAATGGGAAAATGGACAAACACTACTTACATTTTTTGAAAAAAATAAAATTCCACAAAAGGTATATTACAATCTCCCAGTAGAAGATAAAGAATTAGCCGATGAAATAATGAGCGGACAGACATTCTACACACTACATGATGGTAACACACTAATCCAAGCACTAATACCAATAAACGAAGATTTGCAACTGCATATCTTTAAAAAAGGCGATACATATGGAATGCAGAGCATACCAGTAGCTCATTTTAGCGAGACTATGGAAGTATCATTGCCAATAGAATCTTCAGTCTATGAAGATATTACAAAATACACTGGAGATAATTTACTAGCGTCATATTTTATTTCAGGCTTTAGAAGTAGTGTTGATTTTAAAAGACAGATTCAAAAAGACAATAAAATAGCAATAATATATGAAAGAAAATACAGACTAGGCAAATATTATGGAAGTCCAAATATAAAAGCTGCAACAATTAACCTTAAAGATGAAAACAAATACATAATAAAGCACCAAGACGGCAACTTCTACGACCTAAAAGGAAATAGCCTAAGCAAATATCTACTAACCGTTCCACTAACATATAAACGAATTTCTTCTCACTTCTCATCTGGGAGAAAGCACCCAATACTAGGATACAAAAGACCGCACTTAGGCACTGACTATGCAGCCCCAAGACATACACCAATATATGCTGCAGGCAAAGGAAAAGTAATATTTGCAGGCAAAAAAGGCGGATATGGAAATACCGTAATAATCCAACATGATGATGGATACAGAACTCTATATGGACATATGCACAAAATAGATAAAAGCATAAAGACAGGAATGTATGTAGCACAAGGTAGAAAAATAGGAAGTGTCGGAAGCACAGGACTTAGCACAGGACCTCACTTGCACTTTGGATTATACAAAAATGGTAATGCAGTAAATCCTCAAAAATACTTAAAAATAGCCACCTCAAAACTAAAAGAAAAAGAAAAAGAAGAATTTTTAGTTATTGCAAATTCATATAAAAACAAACTTGATAGCAATATAGCTAATAACACAACAAGCGAAATCTTTAAAAGCAAAGATACATCATATGTGGTATATCTAAATCAAAACAATAGCTCAAATAGTATAAACTAAAATGAAACCAAAAAATATAACAGACATAAAGTTTGATAAATGCGAGGATTCTAAGTATATAAATCCAATAAGAATGATTTTCAAAGATAATGGCAAGAGAAGAGTATGGGATATTATAGAAGTCCATAATAGTGTTGCAACACTTCTATACCACAAAGATAAAGATTCATTTATTTTTGTAAAACAATTTAGACCTGCTGTGTATTTAAAAGAACACAAAGATTCTACGCACCAAGAATGCGGATATACATATGAGCTATGTGCTGGGCTAATGGATAAAGAAAAGTCAGCCAAACAAACCGCAAAAGAAGAAATCCTAGAAGAATGCGGATATGATGTAAAGCTAGATAACATAAATGAAATCACAGAATTTTACACTGCGGTTGGTTTTGCTGGAAGCAAACAGGTGCTATTTTATGCAATTATTGATGATAGCATGAAGGTTAATAATGGTGGCGGAATCGATGATGAAAATATAGAAATTATTTTTATAAAGAAGCAAGAAGTAAGAAATTTTATATTTGATAAATCATATCCTAAGACTTCTGGAGCGATGTTTGCTGTGCTATGGTTTTTGGAGAATGTAAAATGACTGAATTAAAAACATTAGTAAAAAAATTAGACGAGATAAAAGAAGTTTGGCAAATATATGAAATTTTTGAAAGTGAGAAAAAGAAATTCAACGAAGAATTTGAAAAACTAAAAGAAGACAAAGAGCAAATAATTGAAACATTTAACGAAATTTCTGCAAAAAATGCAATGTTACTTGCACAAAATAAAGAATTAGAAGAAAAAAACAAAGAACTAGAATCTCTAATTACACAAAAAGAAAATGATATAAATAATGCTCCAACACAACCAATAATCAAAGATCAAACAATAAATATCAAAGCACTAGAAAAAATCCAAAACAGCATACAAACAACACTAAATAGTATAAAAATAGAACTACCAGGCGAAATAATCGCAGAACAAAAACTAGAAATATCATATAAACAACACCAAAAGCTTCTAGCAAACCCTGCAAAACCTTATGTGAAGCTTGAATTAGCACAAAATTTATATGACCAACTAAAAATATTTCAGACAATGCTAAAAACTTTACAAAAAATTTCAGAATCTCTAAGAGAAGAAATTTCACAAATCAAAAATGTCTAAAAAAATCTTCATCTCTGCTATTGAATATTCAGCCAATATACACGCATTAAAACTAATACAATCACTAAAAGATTCAAACCTAGATTTTGAAATTTTCGGAATCTTTGATGAAAAAATAATAAACAAAAAAAGCCAATTCTCACCAAATGACTTTAGAATTATGGGTTTTAGTGGGATTATAAAGCTAATACCAAAATATTTTAAAATAAAAAACCAACTAACAAACCTAGCAACAAAGTGTGATGTCGCTATCTTTATAGATTCCTCATCATTTAATATACCTATTATAAAAAACATGCAAAATAAAACAAATACAAAAATAATATACTACATACTCCCACAAGTATGGGCGTGGAAAAGATATAGAGCAAAACTTTTAAGCAAACTATGTGATGAGCTATGGGGGATAATACCTTTTGAAAAAGACTATTATCCACAAGATTCAAACATATCCTATGTAGGACATCCTCTCTTAGATGAAATACCATACTCAAATACAAATAAACAAAATACAAACAAAATAGCTCTAATGCCCGGCTCACGCAAAGGAGAAATCAAAAACTTGTTTTCAATTTTTAAAGAAGTAAGCCAAAAGATTCCAAACAAAAAGTTTATACTAATTGCCCCAAAAAGCTTCCAAAATAGAGATTTAAACAAAATATATGGAGAAATAGACAATATAGAAATATCATTTGATCCATATACTGCATTAAAAGAATGTGAGTTTGCCTTTGTATGTAGCGGAACTGCAACGCTAGAGACGACACTTTTAGGGATTCCTACGATATTAGCATATAAGACTAGAGTGCTTGATTTTTTAATTGCCAGATCATTAGTAAAGCTCAAATTTGTAGGATTGGCAAATATTTTTTTAAGCTATAAATATCATAAAAGCATAAACAACACAAACATACAAGCACCAATACACCCTGAATTCTTGCAGTTTTTTGATGCACAATGCTTACTTGATGCTTATTATAATTTTGACTATGATAAATTTTTTAAAGAAAAAGAATCTTTAATTAGTTATTTAGAACATGGTAGTGCAAAAATATGCACAAATAAATTACAAAATTTTTATAAAAATAAGTAGTGTTTTAAATGTATATTAGTATAATTAATGAATCTTGCTATGGAGAATTATCGTGCAACCTATGACACAATATGGCTATGATAAGTTATTAGCCGAATTAAAAAATCTAAAAGAAATAGAAAGACCAAAAAACATTAGAGAAATAGATGAAGCTAGAGAACATGGAGATTTAAAAGAAAATGCTGAATATCATGCAGCAAGAGAGCGACAACTATTCTTAGACGCTAGAATTAACGAGTTAACACAACTAGTAGCAGAAGCTAGGGTAATAGATCCAAAAACAATATCACATGATAAAGTAGGCTTTGGCTCAACTATTATACTAGAAGACATGGACACAGAAGCAAAAGTTAGCTACACGATAGTAGGTGCTACTGAAAGCAACCCAGATAAAGGACTAATCTCATATCACTCACCACTAGCAAAACAACTAATAGGCAAAGTAGCCGGCGATGAGATAAGCGTTACTCTCCCAAAAGGCACAATAGACTATGAAATTATAGAAGTATGCTTTAGAGAAATAAACTTTTAAGGGATTGCATGGCTACAATAAAAATAAAGCAATTAGACAAAAACGCAACAATGCCAATCTATCAAAGCGAAGGTGCAGCGGGATTTGATTTGTGTTCTAGCGTTGATATTACAATAAAAGCAGGTAAATGGGCTTTAATAAAAACTGGACTGTCTTTTAGCTTTAGCAAAAAATATGAGGTTCAAATAAGACCTAGAAGCGGACTTGCACTAAAACATGGTATTACTATTCTTAATACTCCCGGCACAATAGATAGTGATTATCGTGGCGAGATTCAAGTAATTGCCATTAATTTAGGTGATGAAGACTTTGAAGTAAAAGCTGGTGATAGAATCGCACAAGCAGTCTTATGTAAAGTAAAAAGAGCAAAATTAAAAGAAACAAAATTTCTAAGCAGAACAAAGCGTGGTAGTGGTGGCTTTGGTAGCACAGGAATATAAGGAGAATAATTTGGACTTTAAAAAAGGTTTAGGATACATAAAAGAAGAAATAGATAGCAATGAAAAGATGTTAGAAGGTGTATTTAGGCTAGAGAGCATTTTAAAAAAATACAAAATGCCTCTAATAGCAATAATTGTGGCAACAATAGTATTTACGATAGGATATACTGCAAACTCATATTATAAAGAAAACAAACAGCAAGAACTATCTAGTTTATATACTTTAGCATTACAGGAAAACAAAGAAGCAATAGCAAAACTAGAAGAATCGAAAAGCAGTCTATATGATTTATATCTCTTTCAAAAAGCAGTAAAAGAAGGTGATACAGAGATATTAAATAAATTAAAAGATTCCAAAGTTGCTATATTGGCAAAATTTGCAGAATATCAAAGTGCAAGTCTAGACAAAAACAAAACAGAGCTAGAAAATAGTACCATTGACTTTGCAAAACTGCAATTAGCGCTACTAAATATACAAGAAAAAAATACAAATGAAGCAAAGACTATTCTAGAGCAAATACCAGATGATTCATTTGTGAAAGAAATTGCAAAAGAACTAGAACATTTAAGCATAAAAGGAGAAACAAATGCAACTAAGTAAAATCACATTAATAATCATGCTAGGTGCAATTTTAAGCGGTTGTGGTTCGAAGTTTTACTTTGAGCCAAAAGAAGAAGAAATAGCAGGTGAAGTAGCATATATGGGTAGTTTGCCTGATGATATTATTTCTGTTACAAGAAATGGTGCAACGCTTGATAATAGACAATTTATCACAAAATACTCACAAGTTCCAAATGTAGTATTACCAGAAGGTGCAAGGTATCTAAACCAATCAGAAGAATATTATATAGCAAGCACGGGTGATAATAAGCTATTTTTATTTCACAAAGATACTAGAAAGGCTTTATTTGTACATTTAGAAGGTAATCCCGTAAGTGCATCAATAGATAAGAATCTAATAGTAGCAATTTTTGATAACAACACATTTGTAATATATGATTTAGAACAAGAAAAAGTTATTTATAAACTAGATAGTGCCCCAGCACCTACAAACAACACTCTAATTGCTTCTCCATATTTCTTAGGAGACATTATAGTTGTGCCTACTTTAGATGGCAAGCTTGTAATAGTTGATAGAAACAAAATGCAAATAATAAGAAATATAGTTGTAAATGGTGAAAAACACTTCAATAATGTAATATTCCTAGAAGCTATAAACAATAGAATGGTAGCCGCTACTCCAAAGAGAGTAATATCTGTAAGTCCAACGGTTATTAATACATTTGATGCAAACTTAAAAGATGTTTTATTCTTTAGCGATAGAATCTTTTTATTCACTTCAGAAGGTGAGGTAATCCTAACCGATGTGGATTTAAATGAAATAAAAAGGTTAAAATTCCCGTTTGCTCACTTCACTGCTGCAAATCATGGACAACATATTATGGTTTTGGAGACTAGAGGATATTTAATTATCCTAGAAGATGATTTATCAGATTATAAAATATTAAAATTACCTGATGCCATAGATGTTCCTGTATTTTCTGGCACAGATAGAATCTTCGTTGGCGATCAAGTATTTGAAATCAAATAGGTTTAAAAATGATTCTATGCGATATTGGCAATTCATTTTTGCACTTTTATTATCGCGGTAGAATCTGGAAAGAATCAAAAGATAAGCTATCACAAAAAGACGCTAATGAAATTATAATTTTCATAAGCGTCAATGAGCAATCAACACAATCTCTCCTGCACTCACACCCTAGATGTTTTGACCTTACCCCACTTTTAAGCATTGATACTACATACAAGGGCTTAGGTATAGATAGAATTGCAGCATGCAATGCAATAAAAGATGGTGTAATAGTAGATGCAGGAAGTGCAATTACAATTGATATTATGCAAGATGGAATCCATCTTGGTGGCTATATAATGCCCGGTTTAGCACAATATAGAAAGCTATTTAGTGCCATTTCTGTGCTTGATTGCGATTTAAACTTAGCAATAGATTTGGATATGTTTCCACAAAACACTAGAGATGCAGTTAGCTTTGGGACACTAAAGTCAATAATATTAATGATAAAAAATACTTCCAAAAACAAAAAAATATACTTCACCGGTGGAGATGGCAAGTTTTTATCTAGATTCTTTAAAGATTGTATTTATGATGATTTATTAATTTTCAAAGGAATGCAAAACACAATCGAATCAAAAATAATAAACAAAGGTGTAACGCTATGATTAAAGTCGCACTCCCAAAAGGCAGGATAGGAACACAAGCTTTAGAAATTTTTGAATCTCTAACACAAGAAAAACTAGAATTTGAAGATAGAAAACTAATTTTACAAACAAAAAATTTCACATTTATGCTAATAAGAAACCAAGATATACCCATATATATAGAAAGACAAGTCGCAGATATAGGCATAGTTGGGCTAGATGTATTAGAAGAACAACAAAGACATATAATAAGACTGCTTGATTTGGAGTTTGGCAAATGCAAAATAATAATAGGTTCTCCAAAAGATTCAAAACTAGACTTCTCAAAGCCGAATCTAAAAATAGCCACAAAAATGGAAAATATAGCAAAATCATACTTTGCTAAAAAGGCACTAAGTGTTGATATTATCAAACTATATGGCTCTATTGAATTAGCACCACTTGTAAATTTAGCCGATGGAATCGTAGATATTGTTGAGACTGGTAGCACCATAGAGCAAAATAATCTAAAAATAGATGAAGTAATAATGGAGGTTAGCGCATATTTAGTAGCAAATGAAAATAGCTTTTATACAAAAAAGGACGAAATACTAAAAATACAAGAATTTTTCAAACCAAATTAATCTATCTCTTTTTTAATCCCGCTCCAAGTGCATTATCTAAAAGTGTAGCTCTATTTGGATTTTCTACTTTAAAATATCTTTCAACCTCTAAAATTAGCTTTGCATTTACATGCTTATGAGCACTCAAAACAACAACAAACTCCAAATCAAAATCGCTAATCTCACCCATATATCTATGATAGTGTGCTTTTGCAATTTTAGAATACTCCTCTAAGGCAGATAAGCTATTGTTAGAATCCTTTACTAACTCCAAAATCTCATGTGCTGAATAATCTTTTATAATTGTCTGTTTCTTAGAAGTTTTGGTATGCAAAAATGCAAAAACAAGCCAAACAAACAACAATAAAATAACAAATAAAATAATAAAAACTACCAAATAATCACCACTTTGCATACAAATATTATAGTTATTTTTTTATTTAATTACTATACTTTTGTAGCTATAATCAAAAAATACAATTAAGGAGATTCTATGAAAACAATGTTTGAACAAAAAGTGAAGGAAATACAAAACAAAAACGACTACAAAGCACCACTAGCCTTTGGTATATGCTATGCTGATGTTGGGATTTTAAGCAATAAAGTATTACAAGCTACATACCCTGTGCTAAACTGGGGAGAAAACTTCGGAAGCTATGCAATATTTTGGAATCTAAAAGATAAATGCGAAATATTAGAAAATAGTGATAGTGAGCTTGTATTTGGTATCACTGAAGAGTTTGTGCTTGAAGCGTTAGAGACTTTTGCACCATATATAAAAGAAACACAAGAAAATCCAAACTCACACAAAAATGTAGCTGTAATACTAGAGCTACAAAGAGCGTTAAACGATGGGAGATTATATACACAAACTGGAGATTTTAGATATAGATTTTGTGCAATATATAAAGATGAAGTGTGCAAAAGCGTAGAATCTGCATATATGAAGCTTCTAGCCCTATCTTTAGGTAAAGCTCCACTAAGAAGTCTGCAACTAGATGGAATCTTTGGGTTACTAAGCAATGTAGCATGGAGCGGAAACACACCATTTGAACTAGAATGGCTAAGAGAAAATGAAATCTCTCTAAAAATGCGTGGCGAATTTCCAATTATAGACTTTGTAGATAAATTCCCAAGATACCTAATGCAAGTAATCCCTCAATATGACAATATAAGGTTACTTGATACAGCAAAAACTCGCTTTGGTGCATATCTTGGAACTGGTGGTTATACACAAATGCCGGGTGCTAGTTATGTTAATTTCAACGCTGGTGCAATGGGTGCTTGTATGAATGAAGGAAGAATCTCATCTAGTGTAATTGTAGGTGAAGGCAGTGATGTAGGTGGAGGTGCTAGTATTTTAGGAGTGCTAAGCGGTGGTAATAATGATCCAATAAGCATAGGCAAAAATTGTCTTTTAGGCGTAAATAGCTCTACTGGAATTAGTCTAGGAGATGGTTGTATTATAGATGGAGGGATTGCAATACTAGCTGGGACAATATTTAAAATCACAAAAGAAGAAGCAGAAAAAATAAAAGAAATAAACCCAAACTTTGAGATAAAAGAAGAAGGAATCTATAAAGGAAGAGAATTATCAGGGAAAAATGGGATACACTTTAGATGTAATTCAAAAACAGGCGAAATGATAGCATTCCGCTCGAATCGCAAAATCGAGCTAAATGCAAATTTACACTAAAGAGTGATACTATCTTGGCTAAGGAGTGCTTCTAGTATATCCTTAGCATTACCAACCTCACCTACTTGCAATTTATCTCTAAGATTAAAAAAATCTAAACAGGTCCCACAAGAAAATATCTTAACTCCTATATTATGTAATTCTTTTAAAGAATAAATTGCATTTTCATTTGTAGTACTTAGAAATACAGCGCGATTTATGAGAAAAATATTACTTGGCACAATATCACACTCTTTAACATTGGATATTACACCAAGCAAAAGTTTCTCTCCTAATTCCCCTCTCTCTCCTATCACATCATCTTTTAATAGAATATTAGTATTTTTTCTTATTGATGTCATTTAAAATCTCCTGTGCTATATTATTAACTTCTTGAGCTACGCTACTAGTATCATTAGCAACAATTACATTATCTTGTGTTACAGATTCTAATTGAGCTACTGCTTCATTTATTTGAGTTACACCTTGAGTTTGTTCTCTTATAGATTCACTCATATCATTAATACCTTGCACTAATATATTTACATTAGCTTCTATTTCATTTAATGATTTACCTGTTCTTTCTGCTAACTTTCTTACTTCATCTGCAACAACTGCAAATCCTCTACCATGTTCTCCTGCTCTTGCAGCTTCTATTGCAGCATTAAGTGCTAGTAGATTTGTTTGATCTGCTATATCTTTAATTACACCTACTATGTTTTTAATATCTTCTGCTTGTCTTGTTACTTCAGATGTTTTATCTGATACATTTTGCATAGATGAGCTTATCTCTTCTATGGCAGCTGCTGATTGTTGTAAAGAACTTGCTTGAGATTGACTTCCTTCTGTTAGTCTTTGCATATAACCTTTCAGAATATCAGTTTTACTAGTCAAATCAATGGCATAACGATTACTAGATTTTAACATTGTTCTTATCTCTTTACCTAAGGTATTGGTTACCTGCTCAACCCTACCACTAGTATTCTTAACATCTGTAGTAAAATTGAGACTAGCATATGAATTAAAAACTCTATCAAGCTCATTTAAATCACTACCAACTTTCTTCTCCAAAGTTTCTAACAATTGATTTAAAACATCTTTTAATTCTCGTAGCTTTGGATTAAATGGTTCTGCTGTTATTCTTGCTGTTAAATCTCCACTTTCAACTATTTTTACACTATTAACGGATTCTACAACGGCTTGCCCATCTCTATCTAATGATTCTTGTGTTTTTTCTATATTTAGATTAATTTCCATAGCCATCTGACCTAGTTCATCTTGTGCCTTTGGCCTTAATGGCATAGGACATTTATCAGTTTCAAAATTCAAGCACTTAAAAAATCCTCGCAAATGAGATAATATATTTACAATTCTAGAAGATACATTTGCTTTTATATACCACAAAACATATAATACAATAATAAGGACGGTAACAATGCTACATATAGCAATCAACCTTTGCATATATTCGGCATTAGCATTTACAGAACTAACTGGTGCCAAAACAGCAGCAGTCCAATAAGAACCAGTACCATAGCCAACTTCAAAACTATACATACCAGCCAAAGTCCTTACATTTGCATAATTTGTATATTCAAATATACCTCTATATTGCTCTTTAGCTCTATTTGCTAATCCTTCAAGTTGTTGTTTGTCTCCTGGAATGTCAACAAGCTTTTTGCCCAAATATTCCGTATTGGGATGAGATGCTATAGTTTGATTTGCACTAAGCAAGAATCTATAATCCCCATCAAATACTGATCTATCACTATTGTTCAGAATTTTTCCTACTGTATCTAAATTCACCATCATGCCAACAGCACCAATCACTATACCATTCTTTTTTATAGGTATTGTAATTGTATTGATAAATTCATTTTTTCCAGTTAAATTAACGTAAAAAGGATTACCAACTGCGACTTTACCAGTATTTAATGCACGTTCGACGGTTGGTAACTTAACTACACTATCTGTTGCAGAACCAACCTTTAAACCACCCGCATTGGTAACATCTGTATCTTCTACAAGTATTAAAAACTCACCATTTGGAAGTCTATGCTTAGAATCTACTATTTTATCTCCAAACCAATCACTATCTTTAATATATACAAACGCATATATGCCATAATTACTAGAATCAAGAGTATTTTTGAGCTCATTTTCAAGAGTAGCTTGAGATCTAGCACCACTTTCTCTATCATTTATAATTTCCTCTAATGTCCCATTTACGGTTCTCACCGAAGTATATACTTCTCCATAGATCCCATTTACTATTTCTGATATTTCCCTACCAACAGAAAGAAGCAGACTATTATCAGTTCTTTTTTGTGTTTTTGAAACTTGTTGCAATATCAAAAAAGACATACAAAACATACATACAAGCAAAACGCAAGTGACATTAACTATAATCTTGGTACCAATACTAAGCCTAGACCAAAAACCCATAAATACTCCTTTTAAAATCTATAATATAATATATGAATCTAAAATTCTACCCCCCCCCCCACATTTTACTTAAAATAATTAATATTATTAATAAATTGATAAATCTAGTAATAAAAAGTATATAAAAGTAACACTTAATTGATATATTGCAATTCTATTGGTATTTGATAACGATATGCTAAAAATTTTCTAAATTTAATTGGTATGCGATTCTTTCTAAAATATTCTTTTTGCTGCTTGGTAAAAACAACCTTTTTAGATACTTGTCTAAAAACATATATTCTATTGTGAAACTTTTCTACAACTATTTTATCGCCAAACACTAGTGAAAAGTGATCCAAATATATATATTTATTTAACTCTATTTTTTGCTTTTTAGATAATACATAGTGCAGACACTTAGAAAACTTATCAATGTATAAAAAATCCAAATCGCATGACGAAAAAATATAGTATTCTCTAACATCATCATAAACATCAATTTCATTATATATTTTCATATTATTTTCTTGCAACAAAGAAAGAGAAAATTTAATACCATCTTTAAACTCTTTTAAAAATATGTTTGAAAACTTACTCCTAAAGTAATTTCTCTTAAATTTAAAATCATTATTACTAAAGTCATAAAAATAAAAAATATCCCTATCTTCCAAAAAGCCTTTCAAAGATTCCCTATCTACACTAAGCAAAGGACGCAAGATACTATATGTTTTATTTTGAATCTTTCTTTGTGTCTTTGGCATTATGATCATATTAGAAACGCTAGTGCCTTTGCTAAACTGCATTAAAAACCATTCTAAAGAATCATTTAACTGATGAGCTAGGATTAAATTTGTATAATCATGCTCTAAAATAATAGACTGGAAAAACAAATACCGAATCTCCCTTGCTCTATGCTCAAAGTTAGAAGAAATAGCACTAGATTCATAAACAAAGCACTTTTTATTATCATAAAATGCCAAAGACTTAGCACGAGATACCTCTAATTTACTTTGTTTCCTTATATCATAATCCACAATAGCAATATCAAAGCTAATATCATAAAGCTTCAACAAAAAATACAAAGCAGTAGAATCAACTCCAGCAGAAAAAGCCAAGAGATTCTTCCCGTCTCTTAGCTCATCTAAAAATTTAAGCTCTATCAATAATGCAACCTATAAGATTTTCACCAGCAATCTCTGTTAGCTTCACTTTATAGAATCCAGCTTCAATTGACTTTATTAGACTATCATTTATAAGAATCTCTCCATCAACTTGTGGTGCATACCTTACATCTCTAGCAGAGTAGAAAAACTCATGCTCACTAGATTCTCCTTCAACTATTGCAACAATCTCCTCTCCTACCAAACTTTTTAATGAATCTTTATATTGTTTTAAAAAAATTTTGTTTATTTCTTTAAGCCTTGCATTTACTATTTTTTGCGGTATTTGCTCCATCATAGCACTCTTAGTTCCCTCTTCGCTAGAAAACGCAAAAAAATTAATCCTATCAAAATGAAAATTATCAACAAAACTACATAATTCTCTAAAGTCTTCTTCACTCTCTCCAGGATGCCCTAATATAAAGCTAGTTCTAAGAAAGCTATTTTTAGCACTCTTCATCATTCTTAAAAGCTCGATAAAATCTCCACTTCTAGCCATTTTTGATAGCACATTTTTACTTACATGTTGCAAAGGCATATCAAAATAATTATGAAACACTTTAGAATCTATTATTTTTTGAATCAACTTCTTAGAAGTAGTAGATGGATATAAATATAAGATTCTGCAACTTCGAATCTCCAACCCACTCTGAACTAGTCCCTCTACTCCATCTATTAGATCAACTAAACCATCTTTAATCCCTAAATCACGCAAATAAGAACTAGAATCTTGAGAAATAAATGTAAAATCCCTAAAGCCCATTTTTGATAAATTTGACACTTCTTTTAGCGTGGATTCTAATGTGCGTGAGTGCAATTTGCCCTTAAAACTAGGTATGGCACAGAAGCTACATTTTTGATTACAACCCTCTGATAACTTGATATAAGCATGAATCCTAGAACCACTAATAACTCGTCTATTATTTCCACTTGCTAAAAATACCTCTGAAGATACAGAAAGGATTTTCTCCCCTCTTTTTGTCCTCTCAATCATGGAATCTATCTTATCATAATCCCCAACACCAGTTATTATATCAAGCTCTGGTATTTCCTTTTGCAACTCTTTAGCATATCTTTGCGTTAAACAACCACTAGCTACAATAATTGAATCTTTTTTCTTGTTTTCTATTGCTTCTAGTATTGTTTGTATGCTTTCTTTTTTAGCAGCCTCGATAAAACCACAGGTATTTACTATAACAACATCAGCCTCTGTTATATCATCTGTATGTTCATACTCTGCTAATTTACCTAGCATAACCTCGCTATCTACCAAGTTCTTTGTGCAACCAAGCGATATTAAATGTAATTTTTTACTCATTATAAACCTTGAATCTTTTTTAGTGCATTTTTAACCATAGTCCCTACTTCACCGACTTCCAAGCCCTTTATAGCCTTATTTATCACATCTCCTTTGTATCCTAGAGATTCTAATGCCATTATTACTTGAGTTAGATTTGAATCATCACTAGTAGCACAATCACTAGCTAACTCCAAAGACCAACCAGATAAATCAACTAAGATTCTACCTGCACTCTTAGGACCAATGCCCGGCACTCTTTGCATTGATTTTATATCATTATTAGATACTACATTTGCAAAGCTACTTGGAGTATAAGTAGATAAAATAGCCATAGCAACCTTAGGTCCTACGCCATTTATTTTTATTAAAGTATCAAATAATCTTTTTTCACTAGATTCTAAAAATCCATATAAAGTTTGTGCATCTTCTCTTATTATATGTGTGGTAAGTAGCGTTATTGTATCTCCAACCTTGCTTTGTATTTTATTGCTTGTATTTAACGATACAAACACCTCATAGACTACACCACTGCAGTTTAGTGCTATTTTTGTTGGTTCTTTATAAAATATCTCTCCAACTAACGCAATAATCATAATAATCCTTTAATTAATATCTATCATCTCTAATGTTGAAGCCTCTTTATTGTAGATAACTTTTGGCTTGTTAGATTTGTGTGGAATTACCATTAACTCCTTATGCTCAGGGAAGTTAAAAATAAACCTAACTTCATTGTATCCAACCCAACCACTAAGCACCTCAACATAAGAATAGAATATTTCTTTATCTATATTTGATAATTGTGCAGTTGAAGTTTTATATAAATTATTTAAAATCTCTAACTTCTGCTTTCTTTCCTTTAAGCTTACTACCATATTGTGATATTCTTCAAACTTATTCAACAAATATGAAGGTGGCTTTTTATTAGCATTTTTATATTGTATTAGAGAGTTTCGCGTTTTTTTGGCTACATCATCTAACTTTTTTAACTCCAATGTTTTTATTTTGATCTCTTTAATCAATATTTTAGATTCTGAAATTGCATAATTTCTATCGCTTATGAGTTTATGATAGTTTTCGTCTTTTTCTGGACTGGAAAATGCTGATATAAAAAACTTATTCTCTCCTTTAACCATATTTATTACTTCTATTTTTTTAGTGGCATGCAAAAATGCATTAGAGTGTAATGTATTAATCTTTATCTCATTTGCATATATTTTACCACCATATACATTATTAACCTCAACTACATTGCCTCTTATTATACCTGCCTCTAGCGTATCTACCTTTATTGTATCGCCAATGGCAAGTCCTTTATGAGTTGCTATATTTATATTTCTTGCACTAACTTGTGAATCTTGGTGCGTAAATCCTTCTATATTTGCTTCCCTTGCTCTTATTTTTGCACCACTTGCTACATTTCCTTGTATATTAACCCTTGAGGCTTGTATTTGTGAGCCTTGACCTAGTGCTTCTTTTAGCAAATCTGCTTCAGTTATATTTATAGTTGTGCCACTATCTATATCACCTATTACATCACCGGTTGTCTTTAAGCTAACCACACCAGTATCAACTGCATTATCAATCCAAAAATAATCTTCTTTAAAGTTTAAAACTCCGCCAATTGCAGCTAAATATAAAATCTCATAAGGATTATCAACAACTTTTATTGTATTTTCATCATATCTTATTGTTGGTGTGTGGTCATGTATGGTATCTGGTAAATCAGGGATTATGTATTGTCCTTTTAGATTCCTACCGGGTTTTCCTTGAGATGGCTTTTTGTAGACACATATTAAGTCATTTATTTTTAGAGTATAGAATTTACCTTTTATATCTTTTGGCACTTTATATTGTATTTGACTATTTGTTGTTGGGACTAAATTTACTCCACATGATAGAATATATTTTACTTCCTTAGTTAGTGGATAATTAAGAGATTCCAAAAACTCTAGCAAATACTTTTTTTCTTCTTCTTCATTTACTATTATTATTTTATTTAGCATTTTTATTTTGCGTATTTCATCATATACACTATCAAAATCATTTAACACAAAACCAGATTCAAAAATCACATATGCTTGTGAGAACACCTTGTCAGCTTGGAAATAAAATGGATTTTTTTTTCTTGTTTGTTTTTTTATTACATCTATGCTATATCTTTGAATAAATGTATATCTAGTATCAAGTATATTATCTCTATTTAGTAAAAAAAATTCAACTTCACCCTTAGGAATTAGCTCTACCACATTATCATAATTATTTTTTACATATGTTGTTATTTCTTTTAGCCTAAAATCAAGACTTGATGAATCTATAGAATATATTGAAGCAACTTGCTTTATGGCTATTTTAATATCTTCACATTCATTTACAAAATATGATTCAAAACCTTTTTTAGTTTCACTACCAAACATACTCTAAAAACCCTTAGCAAAAATTGATACAATTTTAGCAAATAAATTATTAGAGGTTGTAATGTTTTTTAAAGCCTTCTTTACAAATAGTAGTGGAATTTTAACTTCAAGAATCTTTGGCTTTATAAGAGATTTAATGACAGCAAACACGCTTGGAGCAAACATATATAGTGATATATTTTTTGTAGCTTTTAAACTACCAAACCTATTTAGAAGAATCTTCGGTGAAGGGGCATTTAATCAATCGTTTCTACCAAGCTTTTTACAAACAAAATACAAAGGTGGCTTTGCACTAAAAATATTAGGTATTTTCTGCTTTGTCTTATTTGTGCTATCTATTTTGGTTTATGTTTTTCAAGTGCCTATAACAAAGATTCTAGCATATGGCTTTAATGAATCAACAATAGCACTTGCAGCACCACTAGTTGCGATAAATTTTTGGTATTTGCTATTAGTTTTTATAGTTACATTTTTTGGTGCTATGTTGCAGTATAAAAGAAATTTTACAGCATGGGCTTATTCTCCTGCATTACTTAATATATGCATGATTATTGCATTGCTTTTTGCAAATAGTAAAGATTCTTATGAATCTGTATTATTGCTTAGCTATGGAGTATTAGCAGGTGGGATAGCACAAATATTGCTACACATATATCCAATGTGGAGATTAAAGCTTTTAAAATTGCTACTAATAGGCACAAAAGAACTAAAACATAAAAAAGATTCAATAAAACAAAGTATCTCTAGCTTTAAAAGTCAATTTTTCCCAGCAATGATTGGTAGCTCAACAGCACAACTTGCGTCATTTATCGATACACTACTCGCCTCATTTCTAGCTAGTGGGGCTATTTCTTATTTATACTATGCAAATAGAATCTTTCAACTACCACTTGCAATCTTTGCTATTGCAACCTCAACAGCATTATTTCCTTTAGTTGCAAAATATATAAAAAACAAAGAAGAAGATAGAGCATTGTTTGAACTATCTCGTAGTTTTTGGCTACTTAGTGCATTACTTAGTGCATGTGTTCTAGGTGGGATAATGCTAAGAGATGAAATTATTTGGCTACTTTTTGAGAGGGGAGAGTTTTTAAGAGAAGACACAATAATTACAGCTTCAGTATTTAGTGCTTACATGATTGGATTACTTCCTTTTGGACTAGCTAGAATCTTTTCTTTATGGCTATATTCACATCACAAACAAACACTAGCCGCAAAAATATCTGCTTTTTCACTTCTAATAGGTGCTATTTTATCTATAATTTTAATGCAGTCTTTAGGTGCTGTTGGTTTAGCATTGGCTGGAAGCATTAGTGGGTTTGTATTTTTTTTTACTACAATTTATTTTTTTGGATTTAGCAAATTTTTAGCCATATTAAACAAACCAAAATGGATTATTCTAATTTCGCTTATACTTTGTGTTTTGTGGGCATTAATACTTGCTTTTAAGCATTATGTATTTACACTTAATGCCTAATATGACTTAGGAAGTATTTTAGCCTTTCATTTGTCGGATTATTGAAGAATCTAGTTGGATTATTATCTTCTAAAATCAGCCCATTTTCCATAAACAAAACCCTAGTAGCAACCTCCTTTGCAAAGCCCATTTCATGTGTAACACAAATCATACTCATGCCTTCATTTGCTACACTTTTCATAAGCTCTAACACACCACCGACCATCTCCGGGTCTAACGCACTTGTAGGCTCATCAAAAAGAATAACTTCAGGCTTCATAGCCAATGCCCTTGCTATTGCTATTCTTTGCTTTTGCCCACCACTTAACCTTAATGGATACTCATATATTTTATTGCTTAGCCCTATTTTGTCTAATAGTGCCTTAGCTATATCTACTGCCTCACTTTTTGTAGCTTTTTTTAGTTGTATTGGTGCTAGTGTTATATTCTCTAATACATTTAAATTATTAAACAAATTAAAATGCTGAAACACCATTCCCATTTTACTTCTTGCTTCATTTATATCTTGTCTATCTTTTAAGTCATATTCTTTTATTTTTGACTTAAGTTTTGAGCCTTTTAGCGATTTTAACTCATCATATAAATTAACACTGATATTAGAAATCCTCTTGCCATCTAGCCAAACTTCACCTAAATCTGGAATCTCAAGCAAATTTAGACATCTCAAAAAAGTGCTTTTTCCACTCCCACTTGGTCCTATTATTACAACCTTTTCACCTTTTTTAAATTCAACACTTAAATTATTTATAACTATCTTGTCATTATATTGCTTTACTAGATTTCTAACGCTTATCACTTTTTCTTAATTTCCTTTCATAGATTCCTACAAAATAACTAGCCACAAGCACCAACACCAAATAACAAAGTGCCAAGAAAAAATAAGGCACCATATATTCATAACTAGCAGAACCTATAGTTTTAAACGCATAAGTTAAATCATGCACAGTTACATAGTTTGCTACTGATGTTTCTTTAAGTAGTGTAATAAACTCATTTCCCAAATTTGGTAAAGCATTTTTGATACTCTGCGGAAAGACCACAAAACGCATACTAGAATTTGCATTTAGTCCTAAAGCCCTTGCTGCTTCATTTTGCCCACTATCTACACTTAAGATTCCACCTCTTATTATCTCACTAACATAAGCTCCACTATTAAGCCCAAAGATAATTACAGCGACAATTAGAGCATTGCTCCCAGCTAAACCAAAAAGCGGCAAAATCACAAAATAAATAAACAGCAACTGCACAACTATCGGGGTCCCTCTGAAGAATCCAACATAAAGCTTGAAAAATACACATAAAACCCTCTCAAATGTATTTTTCTCTTCTTTTGTTATTAAAATTGCAATTAATGTACCTATAACAATACCTATAATAAGCCCCACAACAGCCAATAAAATAGTAACCAATAACCCTTCAATCACAAGGTGGTATCCACCTTTTGTGATTAGTTCTCTATAAAATATTTCTATTTTATCCAATGAATTTCCTACATATAACTTTGAATAATTGAATCTAAAGTACCAGATTCTTTTAATTTTGCCAATGCTGCATTTATTTTGTCTAATAATTCTTTATTATTCTTATTTACAGCAACCCCATATTGTTCCTCTGTCAAATAAGCATCAAATACTTGTGTATTTGGATTAGCATTAGATAGAATCTTCGCTGGTGCTTCATCTAAAATAACAATATCTACAACGCCATTTACTAAAGCATTTACAGCCAAAGAACCATTTACAAAACTCTTAACTTCAGCATTAGCAAATCCTTCAAATCCCCAATCCTTATCACCTTTTGCATAAAAAGCACCTGTTGTGCCAGTTGCTACACCTATTTTAATACCATTTGTATTTGCAATTAATTCTCTTAGTTTAACCGCATCATTGCCACTAAATTTGAAATTAGAATCTGTCTTTGCAATTACAACTTGTGCTGCATTGTAATAAGGATTAGAGAAATGAACAACCTTAGCTCTAGTTTCATTAATAGTCAAGCCACTAAGCCCTAAATCAGCATTACCACTACTAATAGCACTAACTACAGAATCAAATTCCATATCTTTGATTTCTAACTCTACTCCAAGCTCTTTTGCCAATGCTTGTGCTATTTCAATATCAATACCTCTAAACTCTTTACCCTCTTTAAACTCAAATGGAGGAAACTCCGCTGCTGTTGCCATGACAAGTTTGTCATCATTTTTGCACCCAGCAAAAATAGCAATAAAACCAAGCAAGAAAGCTAAAAAAATCTTTTTCATTCGTGTTCCTTAAAATTCAAAGTAAAAGTGAGAATTATAGCATATACATCACACTTCATAAAACTTAACTCCGCTATTTTCACGCAACTTTATTACCCCTTCTTTTGTTAGTTCTTCTAATGCCTCAATACTATCTTTGCTAAAACGCATACTTACCTCATCTTCACTCAAAGGTCGCAAAGATAATAGTTTTATAATCTCATCTTTGCTTAAGGATAAATTTAGCCTTTCATCAGATTTAGTTCTCTTAGGGATTAGGACATTAATTCCATATTCACTAAAGATTCTCCCAAATTCTTCTAATCTCTCACAATCAATAGGCTCTACTTTATATGCAGGCGGTCTATCTATGGTGCTTATATCAAGTCGCATAAGATTCATAGGTGCTAAGAATCTCGCCATTTTCTTTACTTCATCAATTGAATCATTAACGCCTTTTACAAATAAAATTTCAGCATACAACTCTCCACTATAATCCCTGCAAAACTCATACAAACCAGCTAGAATCTTATCAAGCGATATATCTTTAGATGGTCTATCTATTTTTTTAAACACACTAGGAGTTATTGCATCTAGTGAAAACTTAACTTTATCAAATAGCATACAAGCCCTAGCTACACTCACATCATGTAAAAGTGCGCCATTGCTTAAAAGCAATGTTTTTTTATCTCCCTTAATGTCTTCTAGTCTTAACATTAGCTCATATAAATAAGGATACATTGTTGGCTCACCATTTGCTGTAATTGTAATTGAATCTATATTGTGGAATCTTTTTAGTGCTACTTCTATTTCGTGCAATATGAATTCAACACTTAATACTTCTGTCATTGTATCTATTGCCTTTTTGCCCTCTAACTCACAATATAAACAATCATAATTACACTGCTTAATACTAGGCGATAAATCAACCCCCAAAGATTCGCCAAATCTCCTAGATTTTATAGGACCAAAAATAATACTCATAGATTGCCTTTAAAGTATTTAAATAATATTTAACTTTTAAAAAAATTTAAAGCTACATTTTATCACTTTTTATATATACTCAATGCCATTTTAATAAAGGAGAAGACAATGTCTGTTAAGATTACTGATATTTGTATAGCCTGTGGAGCCTGTATTGATGAGTGCCCAGTTGAAGCTATAGTAGATGATGATGATAACCCAAATGATGATGGATGCTACTTTGTATATAATGACAAGTGTGTAGAGTGTGTTGGACACAATGATGAACCAGCATGTGCTAGTGCATGTCCTACAGAGGGCTGTATCGTATGGGACGCTGTAGCAGGTTCTCAACCACATAGAGATGATATTGGGGATGACAAGAGAAGTGCTCACACTCCAGTAGTAGAATAGCCCTTAGGCTATTCTTAATAAAACCACGCCCACTTAGATTCTATAACCTCTACTCCCACATCAATTTCACCCCTTTGCAATGGTCCTTTAAAAATAAAATCACATTTATCTTTGTAATCTTGTATAAATTTATCTCTTGATACTATATCTATACCATTTATACTACCAGTATTATAATCATCAATATAACATAATATCTCTATACCACAACTCTCTAAAAATTCTCTAATATGACTAGCTGCAACTTTTGAGCCAAAGATTGCAACACTATTTATAGAATCTGCTTTGTCTTTTAAGAAAAACTTTAAAGTTTCTCTTGTTTTATATTTAAACATCGGCCTATCAAGTGGGAATGAAAATGGCTTATTGGTGGTCTTTTTAAATGCAACTACAATATTAAATCCACAACCTCCGCTTGTATGCGGATACTTCAAATCCATACTCTTTGAAGAATCTAGATATTCATATGCACCTTCTAAATCATCTAAATGCCTTAGAATCTTTTCATGTTCTATATAGGTATTACAGTTATTATCTACACCAACTTGAAGCAATTTACAAGATAAAAATTCATAATCATTAAACACGGCAAGTCTCATAAAAAACTTCAAAGAATAATTAAACAACCCATGATTAAAATAACCAGAAATTGGCAAAGCATGAATCATAATTCCATTTTCTTTACATAGATTATGGATATTTTCAAAACACACAGCTTGATTTAAAATATGCTCACTAGTTCCAAAGTTAGTAACAAGACAAAAGATATTTGTATAATTATAAAAATTCGCAAGATTCGTATTTAGATTAAAAGCTAATGCATTATATGCACCATCTAAGTCTATACAATCATAGCTTTCAAAACCTAAAGTGCCATAAAAGTAATTTGTAGAGATTCTAATACCTTCTCTTTTTTCTTTATCACTTACGATAAAGTGCTTAAATCCCCCCCCCCCGCATATTCTAGGCTAGGTATAAACTTTCTATTAAATGTCACATTATCTCTAAGTGCTAAAAACAGCTCATCTCCGAGCTCCAAATCATCTTGGCTCCCAAGCTCAAGCACATGTTTAAAGCCCTCAAAACATCCATCATTTTTTAGATTTTTAATAAAATCCTTTATATTGTTATTTACGCCCATTTTTACTCCTTTATATTTTTAATTTTACAAAGCCACTCATAAAGTGTCTTTTCAAAGCCTTTGTTTTCCCATTTTACAAATTGCATATCTTTATACATGTATTTTTGCTCCACCCACCCACCAAAATCATGCGGATAAAGATAACCTTTTTTAAAATGCTGTATATTTTCTACTATTGGCTCATTTGGATTTTTCTCCACATGGTCTAACGCCTTATTTATGGCATTATAAGACATATTTGACTTAGGAGAAGCACATAGATACACCACACATTGTGCTAGTATGATTCTAGCTTCTGGGTAACCTATTTTAGCAACACTTTGCATTGTAGAGTTTGCCAAATTTAGAGCATTTGGATTTGCATTACCTATATCTTCACTAGCCAATATCACTAGTCTTCTAGCGATAAATTCGGCATTTTCTCCATTTTTTATAAGTCTAGCTAGATAGTAAATTGCAGCATTCTCATCACTGCCCCTTATACTCTTTATAAGTGCAGAGATTAAATCATAATGGACACTATCTTCACTTGTGCCTGTATTTAGTGAATGCCTCCTCAAACTCTGCAACATCTCTAAAGTTATTTTTTTAGAATCTTTTGCAATCTCAATACCATAAGAGAGTAAATTAAGCATAGCTCTAACATCTCCACCACTACTTACTACTAGAAATTCTCTAACGCTATCTTCTAGCTCGTAATCTTTAATTAACGCATATAGCTCCTCTTTACTAAGTGCAAAAAACTCAAAAACCATAGACCTAGAACGAATAGCAGCAGTTAGTGCAAAAAATGGATTTTCAGTTGAAGCACCCATAATAATTGCCTCTCTACTCTCCATTATTGGTAACAATAATTCTTGCTGATTCTTACTTAGCCTATGAATCTCATCTATAAAAATTAGTGGTTTTTGCAGTGCATGTGTGTGTTGTTTTATTATTTCTCTTAATTCTTCTGTTTTGAAATTGGTTGCATTTAATTTATAAAATGGCATATCTAAATGTATTGCAATAATGTTTGCAGCACTAGTCTTGCCACTCCCCGGAGGACCAAAAAAGAAGCTATGTGGTATATTTTTTGACTTTAGAAGATTCATATATGGTGCATTTTCACCAAAAATATGTCTCTGCCCTACAAACTCATCAAAACTTTTAGGTATTTTATAGTAAGATAGGTCTTTCATTGCTTATCTTTAAGGTGGTTATATGACAAAATTTGCTCCTATTATCTTGGCATTATGCTTTGCGTGTATGATTTTATTTATGATGTATGGGCTTGATAATCCCATGTTTTAATATATCCAAAACTTTATCGTGAGTTTTGGCAGTCTTTATAATACCAAACTCATCTTTACCTATTAAGCATTCTTTTAGCATTTTAGTTTCTATCCATTTATAAAGCTCATCATAATAATCTCCATAGAAAATAAATGGGACTTTTTCTTTTTTTAAAACAGCAATATTTACAAGAATCTCACCTATCTCATCTAATGTCCCAAATCCACCATTTACTACTATAAAAGCTTGTGAATAATCCAAAAACACTTGCTTTCTAATAGCAAAATGAGAAAATTCTAACGGAATATCCAAATAGCTATTAAACTCCTGCTCGAAAGGCAATTTTATATTAAGCCCTATTGATGAGATTCCTTCTAGATTATGTTCTTGCTTTGCTAAAAATAAGCCTCTATTTGCAGCCTCCATAGCACCAGAACCACCGCCTGTCATAATCGAATATCCACTCAAAGCTAGGCTATAACATAGATTTTGTATATCATTGTAGATATAACTATCACTTTGGATTCTAGTCCCACCAAATACGCTAACTATGTTATTATAACCATCTAGCTTACTACTTGCATTTTTAAATTCATCGCTAAAGCCAACACCAAACTCCACTACTTATCCTTTATTATATCTTTTTTAGATTCTAAATATTTATAAATAGCTTCTATTTCTTGTTTGGTTAGATAATACTTTGGCATTATTTTTTGTGATTTTTGTAATGCTTTTGAAAAAGAATCAAATTCAATATCATTTATCTTAGGTCCATATAGTTGTTTTTGTTTTTTCTTATGAGTGTAGTTTGCTATTATTTTTCCTTCTCCAGATTCCCCATGACACTCTACACACCCTATACCGCGTGGATTTTCGTATAGCATTCTTCCATATTCTATTTGTGTAATAAAGCTATCTTCAGCACATAAAAAAAATGGAATAAGAAAAAATAAAAAACGCACAAATTTCCTTAAAGTAATTTTTATATATAATAACAAAATAACTTTTAAAGGGCATTAATGCAGATTCTAGATGGAAAATCCTTATCTCAAAAAATAGAACACAATATAAAAAATCAAGTCCAAGAATTACAAACAAAAGGTATAAAACCTAGTCTAGCTGTGATTTTGGTAGGCGATGATCCTGCATCACATAGCTATGTAACTATGAAAGCAAAAGCATGTCAAAGATGTGGGATAGAGTCAATTACAAAAAGACTTGTTTCTAGCATTAGCGAAGAATCTCTACTCTTGGAGATAGAAAACCTAAATAACGATAATTTGGTTCATGGAATCTTAGTTCAGCTTCCACTGCCAAAACACATAAACACAAATAAAATACTAGAAAAAATCTCTCCTAAAAAAGATGTAGATGGATTCCACCCATTTAACGCAGGCAAAATCTTTTATGGGCTTGATAGCCTAACTCCAGCTACACCAAAGGGCATAATCACTCTCCTTAAAGAATACAAAATAGATCTAGTTGGCAAAAATGTAGTAATCATAGGTGCTAGCAATATCGTAGGCAAGCCACTTGCGGCACTCTTTTTAAATGAAAATGCAACAATAACGCTATGTCACATATATACCAAGAATCTAAAGGAACACACACTAAATGCTGATATATTGTGTGTTGGAGTTGGTAAAGTAAATCTAATCACACAAGATATGGTAAAAGAAGGTGCAATAGTAGTAGATATAGGCATAAATAAATTAGAAAGCGGAAAGATAGTTGGAGATGTTGATTTTGCAAATGTATCACAAAAAACAAGCTACATAACTCCAGTTCCCGGTGGAGTAGGACCTATGACTATTGCTTCATTACTGGAAAATACAATCAAAGCTACACAAGGAAATATATGAAAAAATTTTTCTCACTTCTAGGAAGCTTCGCAAATAGCTGGACAGGGACAATTATTATTGTATTGTCGTTTATATTTTTTGTCGCACAAGCATTCATAATCCCATCAGGAAGCATGCTAAATACAATGCTAATAGGTGATAATTTATTGGTTAAAAAATTCTCATATGGAATCCCAACCCCTACTCTTCCTTGGCTTGAAGTAAAAGTTTTGCCAGATTTTAACAATAATGGACACTTAATTACAGGAGATACACCAAAAAGAGGAGATATAGTAATATTTCGCTATCCACTAGATCCAAAAATATACTATGTAAAACGAAATGTAGCAATCAGTGGAGATGAAGTGCTATATACAAAAGATGGGCTATGGATCGCCTTTAGCGATGACACTCCTTACAAACAAGATTCAACTAAAACAATGCAATATAGAGGCAAAACCTTCTATTATGATCCTTATATGGCAAAGCACAAAGGAGTGCATTACACACAAGATTCACTAGATGCGTTTTTACAATTAGACCTCTATTCACAAAGTGGTGAAAAAATAGCAATGACCAAAACAACGCTAGACAATGGAGAATTAGCATTTTATAAAAAAATCAAAGAAGGCACATTTTTTATGATGGGAGATAATAGAAATAATTCTAATGATTCTAGGTTTTGGGATTCAGTTGAATATAAGCATGTAATAGGCAAACCATGGTTTATATATCTTAGCTTTGATGATAATTTCAATATAAGATGGGATAGGATTGGCAAAAGCATAGAATCCCTTGAAGAAAAAATGCTAAAAGATAATTGATGTTTGAGATTCCTACACTATATAAAATAGTCGCAATGATATTTGCATTGCTAATTGCTATCATAGGACATGAGATAATGCATGGGTATGTAGCCTATAAATATGGTGATGACACCGCTAAACTTCAAGGGAGACTAAGTTTAAATCCAATAGTGCATATAGATTTGCTAGGCTCAATTATTATTCCACTATCTTTATTTTTGCTAAATGCACCATTTTTGTTTGGCTGGGCTAAACCTGTGCCTGTTAGAATGGATATAGTAATAAGAAACGGAGGATATCTTGGTGCATTTTTAGTATCTTCTGCTGGCATTTTTTATAACCTATTTTTAGCATTAATTGTTGCATTTTTGATTCATAGTGTAAATGGTGGAATGCTATCTTCAATATTTGGAGGAGCATTTAATTATTTTGATAATCCAAATTTTGCATTTAATGTGCTAATTTTTATATTGTTACAGATTCTAATTTATAATGTGATATTAGCTGTTTTTAATATGCTACCAATACCTCCATTAGATGGCTCTAGTATGCTTTCATATTTTGGTCTTATGTTTAAGAGTAATTTTTTTGCTAAAATTTTTGCCAAAGTTAATCCAATGTTTGGAATGCTAATTGTAATGGTAATTTTAGGGACACCTTTATCGCAAATAATTTTTCAACCTGTAAATTTAATATTAAAAGGGCTTTTAGGGGTATAAATGACAAAAATATTTATCGCTAACGATCATGCTGGATTCGAGTTTAAAAATGAAATATTGAAAATACTAGAAATACTTGAGATGGATATTGTTGATTTAGGGACAAACTCTAGTTCTAGCGTTGATTATCCTGACTTTGCAAATATACTATGCAAAGAAGTGCTAAACAATCAAAAAAGCTATGGAATTTTAATTTGTGGTAGCGGAATTGGAATGAGTATTGCTGCTAATAGACATAATGGCATAAGAGCAGCACTATGCAACGAATCTCTAAGTGCAAAACTAGCTAGAAAACATAATGATGCTAATGTCTTGTGTCTTGGTGCGAGGCTAATAGGCTTGGAAATGGCAAGAGAGATAATAGTTGCATTTCTTTGCACAAGTTTTGATGGCGAAAGACATTTAAGAAGAATAGAAAAGTTAAAATAAAAAAGGTTATTATATGGCACAATTTACGCAGTGGTTATTTTTGACAGCATTTATTTTATTTGTTTTGTTCATGGTTGTTAAGACATTTTTTTATAAAAGCATAGCTCAAAAAGAAGAAAAAAATAGTGCTGTTATGAAACTAACCTTACAAGAAGCAGAGATTCTAATAAGAAAGCACCAACTTCAACTACAAAGAGCACTTGGTAATATAGATATCCTAACTGATGAGATAACATCTCTAAGAAATGAAGTAAAAGCCCTAAAACAAAGAAACTCACAATATAGGGTAGAAACAGAAAAATATAAAAGCAAGATAAAAGATTTAGAGCAAAAAATCGAAGCACTACTATAAGGAGAGAAAATGGAATTAACACAAAAAGACAAAGAATTTTTATTAAACTCAATTAGAGAGATAAACGACTTCCCACAACCGGGGATTGTCTTTAGAGATATTACTACACTTCTTAATAACAAAGAAGCATTTAACTTTTTAATGAAATACCTAAAAGAAAGATATAAATCATATAACCTAGACTTCATAGCAGGTATTGAAAGCAGAGGTTTTATATTTGGAGCTGCACTAGCACACGCATTAGACATACGATTCGTCCCTATAAGAAAAAAGGGCAAACTTCCATATACAACAATATCTGAAAAATACTCACTAGAATATGGTTTTAGCGAAATTGAAATTCATATCGATGCATTTAGCGAATTAGATAATCCTAAAGTTCTTTTAATAGATGACTTAATAGCAACAGGTGGCACAGCAATAGCAGCGGCAAACTTAATTAAACAAGCAAAGGCCAACTTGGTTGAATCTTGTTTCATCATCAACTTAAAAGAGCTACAAGGTTCAAAAGAACTAGAAAAAATAGCACCAATACACTGCATACTAAACTTATAATATTCTAGCTAGAGGATTATCTCTCTAGCTTCAACAACCAACACCTTAACACTAGCTTTGTGTTTAAAACTTCAAAAATGCTAAAATTATCCTTTTATAATACTTAAAAGGAGTAATAATGATATTAATTTATGGTTTTGGCTGGTTTGGTCATATATGTGTATCAATCATGGATGCACTAAATGTCAAATACAAAATAATAGATGACAATATCAAGCAACAACATTTGGAAGCATTAAAGATATACAATGATTGCTTTATAGGAGAATATGAATTAGCAAATCATAATTTCACATCTACTTTAGTATGCGTAAATAACAAAGATATTTTTCTAAAAATAAAAGAAAAACTAAACAAACATGGTATTTACAATATTAAGCACTTCTGCTATGAATCTAAATTTTATATAAGACATTCTATGTTTGCAAAGGCAAAAGATTTCTTTAATGATATAGATGAGGATATAAAAAATGATAATGAAGATTTAGAAAATTTTGTATCTAGTATGAAAAAAGGTGAATTAGCATGGTTAGAAGACAATGCAACCAATGATGATTCTAAAATAAGGGCCAAATTTGATGAAGGATTAAATAAAAATATAAACATATTTGCAAAAATTTATGAAACAAAAAGACATAATAAAAGCAATTTTTCACACATAATATATCCCGGATTCATGATTAGGGCGACTTATAGCAGTGAAGATAAAGAATTTTTCTTCCCAGAAAAAATAGATTTTAAAGCATTGAAAAATAGAGATTTAAATACAAAGCTTGTAGTAATTTTCGGTAATAGCACTTGTATGACGGGAGGTAAAGGATATAGAATTAAAGATTATTTACAAAAATACTTAGATAGCACAGATGAAAAATATATAGTAGTAAATGCACCATGTGGTGATCATGGAATCTATGAAATGATGCTTTTATACAATGGACTATTTTATGAATTAGCCCCAGAGATAGTAATACCTATATTTTGTGATGATATAAACTTCTCACAAACAATGGATAAAGTAATGCTACAAGATTATAAGATTCCATATACTTCTCATGTATGGGAAGAAGATTGCAAAAGCATGTGCGAATCTAATATGCCATTATTATTTGAATTAAAAGATTTTACGGAAAATAAAGATATTGCTATGCAAGATTTATGCGAAGCAATGAAACTTAGAGTTTTACAATTTAGAGATTGTGTTTGTGGTAATTCTTATTTTTACCTTAAAAACAACAAGAGAGAGAGAGAGAGAGAGAGAACAACTCCAAGCTTAATAATAGCTTAAGACACCATTTTCTAGGATTCATACAACCTCACTTATGTAATAAACTACCAGAAAATTGGACACAAGAAGAAATTGAATGTGATAAATATTACAAACAATATTTCACACAGCTAAAACGCCCTACATATGCACTAATGCTAAATAGATTCAAAGAATATAGCGATGAACTAAAGAAAAGCTTGGAAGAATTTGACTTTGTATTTGATTTAAACGAAGCATTAAAATATACACAAGAATATGTATTTTTAGACCACATGCATTTCACAAATATAGGAAATGACATGTGTGCAAAATATATTTTTGAGACAATAAAAAAGCAAGGAATAATAAAAAATTCTACTTGCTAATAATCTCACTAAATTTATATAAACTCTCACATAAAGGCACATCAAGTGGAGAAAAATATTCTAATTTCGCTCCACTTTCTCTTGCTATTAGTTCTGCACTTTTTGTTGAGAACTCCCTTTGTGCGAAGACAAACTTGATATTATTTTTTTTAATTCCATCTACAACAGACATCATTTCTGATATTCTAGGACTTTTACCATCAACTTCTATTGATATTTCTATCAAACCATAATCCCTTGCAAAATATGTAAGCATAGGGTGGAACACCACAAATTCCTTGACTTTTGAATCTTTTAGCAAATTTTGTATTTTTAAATCATAACTATCTATTTTCTCTATTAGAGATTCATAGCTTGAATCGTAATTTACACTATTTATATCTTGCAAAGATTCATATATATTGTTTGCTATTATTTTTGCATTCTTTAACGATAGCCATACATGCTTATTCCACTGACTATGATCATGTCCATCATGGTTATGATTAGAATATATTTTTTCGATATTTTTATCATTGTTATATATTTTAAGATTCTTATTTTGTGCTTTAAATTTATCCAAATATTTCTCCTCAAACTCAATACCAATAGCAAAATAAGCCACAGCATCACCAATTAGCTTCATATCAGAAATCTTTGGCTCAAATGTATGAGGATCTATTCCTCCATTTATCAATGATACAACCTCATAGTCATTTGTAATAGATTCTATAAATTCCTTTTGCATTGGGATACTAACCACAATTACAGGCTTTGCAAACATACTAAAAACAAAAATTAAAAATACAAGCACATACCGCATCATAATTCCTTTATTTGTTATTAAAAGTATTTTGGCTAGGATTCTAGCTTTTCTCTTGCGTCCATAGCTCAATTGGATAGAGCATCAGACTTCGGATCTGAGGGTTGGGGGTTCGACTCCCTCTGGGCGTACCATAAATAATACCAATAAGGATTTAAAAAGACAATAAATATAGCTATAAAATCCAACAAAGTAATAATAAAAATCCTAAAAACACATACTTCATATATACAAACATACATCCAGTATGCCATTCGAATCCAACCAAACACAAAAATTCACCAAACAGCAGTCAAGATAGTTTATTTCACAAATTCCAACAAACTTTATAAAAGAATTGTAATATTGAAAGCTCAAAAACAAAAGTGGTGCCGAGGGTCGGAATCGAACCGACACGGGGTTGCCCCCACCAGATTTTGAGTCTGGCGCGTCTACCAATTTCACCACCCCGGCAAAAGAAGTGAAAATTATACAATAATTTGTAAAATTTTCACTTAAAAATACTATAAAATAGCGTATTTTATAGCACGACACGCTTTAATTAAAGACAGCTCATCTAGCACTTCTTTATTAACATCATCATCTACTAAGATAACCGCTAACGCCTCTTTATCATATCTACCAAGCCTAAAGTCTGATATATTAATATTATGCTTTGCAAGTATGGTTCCTACTTCACCTATAACTCCGGGCGTATCATCATTTCTAAATAATATCATTCTGCCCTTTGGAGTAACATCAAGCATGAAATTATTAATCTCAACAATCTTTGGCAACATCTCATTAAACACAGCACCAGCAACGCTAAACTCGCCATTTTGAGTAAGAATTGTGATTCTTACTTTGTTTCTATATGCACCTTTAGAATCTGTGCCAACTAACTTTACTTCTATACCTCTCTCTTTAGCCACATAAGGTGCATTTACATAATTTACCTTATCGCCTATTGTTGCGTTTAATATCCCAACTAATGCAAATGTAGATAAAGTTTCTAAATATTCTTTAATCTCACCCTGTGCCTCAAGGGTAATTGAACGAATCTCATCTTTATTCATTTGTATAGCAAAGAAGGCAATTTTTTGCACAAGCTCTAAATATGCCTTCATAAAGCTTGGGATCTCATTTTCTTTAATAGGCAAATTAAGTGCATTTGGAAAGCTAGACCCACGCGCTGCCTCTATGGCTGCAGTTGCCGCTTCTATGGCTATTTTTTCTTGTGATTCTAGTGTATTTGCACCAATATGCGGAGTTACATATATATTTTTATTATCTAAAAGTTTATTGGAAGTTGCTGGCTCTTTTGTAAATACATCAATACCAGCCCATCTTACTTTTCCGCTTTTTAATGCAGAATCTATGGCATTCTCATTATACAACCCACCTCTAGCACAATTAATCAATATCACGCCATCTTTTAATTTATCGATATTATCAGCGTTTATCATATTGATTGTTTCTTTGTTTTTTGGAGTGTGAATTGTTATGATATCGCATTTTAAAATATCATCAAAGTCCCTTGTATATGCGATTCCACAATCAGTAGCTTTAGTAGGATTAATATATGGGTCATAAGCTATAACTTCCATTTCAAAGGCTTTCATACGAATCCCAACTCTACTTCCTATGTTACCAAATCCAATAATTCCTAGCTTCTTACCCTTAAGTTCGGTCCCATACCAATCTTCCCTCTTCCACTTTCTGTCATATTTTAGCTGAGAATTAGCACATGGGAAATTTCTAACAGCACTTAAAATATGGGCACAAGTAAGCTCAACAGCAGCAATCGTATTTGCAGTTGGCACATTCATAACAACAACACCTTGCTTACTAGAACCTTCTATATCAACATTATCTACACCAACACCAGCACGCACTATAGCTCTAAGCTTTGGTGCGGATTCTAAAAACTTCACATCAACATCAGTAGAACTTCTAGTAATGACAACTTCAGCCTCACCAAGCTTTGATAATAACTCATCTTTTGGTAAAGAAGCAAAATTTATATAATTAACATCAGCATCTTTTTCTAATATATCTAAGCCACTTTTATGTATATGATCACAAACAACAATATTAAATTTTGACATAAATCCTCCTCTATGATTTTGTCATCGTATAGCTAATTTCATATCTAGCAAGTTCATCTAAGACTTGTTTTAGATATTTTTCATCTTTAGTAGAGACAACAAGCCAAATATTATCACCAACCTTATAATAAGAATACTGAATCTTGTGCGACATAAACACCTGATTTATACAAAAAAACTGATAATCATCAATAACACCCACAGATACCCTAAAAATACTGCTACCTTCTTTTTGTATATTTGCATCAGATAATAACCTAACTTGCATTTCAGAAGCAGGATAAATATAAGCTACATCACTTTGCATACTAAGCTTTTCAATCCAACTAGCACCACTAGAAACAACAGAATCTGTAGAATTATCATCAAGGAGGTTATAAGGCATTACATCTGGTATTGTGTACAGATTCATTGCATCAGAGTAATTGCGTATTAAAACGAACAACATAATAAATGTAAAAATCGTAAAAATAGCAACTAATACTCTTATTTGCACACTAAATCCTACTTGATTTGACCTTTAATTATATCCCCTAGTGTCATCTTATCATCAGTATTATCATTGAAACTTTTTAGATTGTTTCTTTCTTTTTGCTTCTCAAGCCTTTTAACAGATACTCTTATTTTATTATTATTTGTATCAATCATTGAGATAACGCCATTAATCTCATCACCGACTTTTATCTCATCTTTCTTTAGCGGATATAGATCCTCATTTCTAATTAAAGCATCAATATCACCATCAACCTTTATAAACACACCAAAATCTTTTATATCCCTAACAACACCACTTACTTGGCTATCAACAGAGTATTTTTTAGCAAAATCATCAGCAGGAGAAGCAATCAACCCCTTTCTTGTAAGCGAGATTCTTTCTTTATCTTTGTCGATTTTTACTATTTTAACCTCAACTTCATCGCCAACTTTCATTAAATCTTTGCATTTTTCATTTTTATTCCAATATGCATCTTCATTATGAAGTAGGCCATCTATTCCGTCTAACTTGATAAATGCACCAAAATCAGTCAAAGTAGCCACACTTCCCTTTAGTATATCTCCTTGCTTATATTTTTTAGCAAATTGTTCAAAAGGTTTATCTAGTAATTTTTTCAAAGATACTCTAAGTTTTCTTGAGTTTGTATCTATCTCAATTACCTCTACATCTATTTCTTGTCCTACTTTTAGGAATGCATCTGGACTTTGGATATTTTTATTCCACGAAATTTCAGATATATGCAAGAATCCTTCTATATCATTACCTACATCAACAAACACACCATATGGTTCTATATTGCTAACAGTAACTTTGATTGCATCTCCTACTTCAAGCTCATTTTCGATTTCTTTCCATGGATCATCAGTTGCACCCTTAATTGAAAGAGCTAGTCTATTTTTTGCTTTATCATAAGAGATTACTTTAACTAATACACTATCTCCCTCTTTGTATAGCTTAGCAGGATTTACAGGACCTTTATAGCTAATCTCTGTATAATGCACCAATCCTTCAACACCATCTAAATCCACAAATACACCAAAGCTTGTTATCTTCTTTACCTTGCCCTCAATTAGCCCTTCTTGTTGCATGATTTTGTCTATTTTTTCTTTTTTTACAGAGTTTTCAATTTCAAATAGTCTCTTTCTTGATATTACTATACTATCATCTTCATCTTTTACATTTATAATACATGCTCTTATATGCTTACCTTCAACCTTATTTACATCTTTTAGTGCTGCTGCAAATTTAGGCATAAAAAACTCTATACCATCACTTTCAACTATGAATCCACCCTTATTTTTCTTTACAATAACACCCTCAATAATTTTATCTTTGTAATCATCACCTAGCGTTTTTATGTATTCTTTTATTTTTTGTTTTGATAGTGCTTTTTTGTGTGATATTATAGGTTGTTCATTTCGTTTACCAGTAATTACTATAGGCAGTGAATCTCCAACCTTAAATAATAAATTGCCATTCGCATCTTTAATCTCATCTATAGAAATATTTCCCTCTTTTTTCTCACCAGAAACCGCAACAACCACATTGTCATTTTCAATGGCTACAATTTGTCCTTCTGAAACCCTTTGACTTTCTTTTTTTTCAAACTGCTCTAGCATGGAAGCAAAGTCTTCTTCTCCTGCATAATTTTCAAACTCATCTATCGTAGCCATCTTTTACCCTTTTTTAAGAAAATAATTTTCCATTGTATTTAATCCAACCTTTTAAAAGTATAAAAACTTAATAAATTTCTATTGTTTTTACCACTTTATCAATTATCCAATTTGGTGTTGAAGCACCAGCAGTAACACCACATAATATCTTGCCAACAAACCACTCTTTATCAAGCTCACTATAATCTTCAATTAAATAACAATCATCACAATATTCTTTTGAAATATTATAAAGTTGCTTGGTATTTGAAGAATCTTTACCTCCAACAATTATCATAATATCAACTTCTTTTGCTAATTTTCTAGCTGAATCTTGATTATCAAAAGTAGCATTACAAATGGTATTAAATATCCTGCATTCCGAACATTGCTTAATTAAAAAAATAGCAATTTGTGAAAATAGCTCCACATTTTTTGTGGTTTGTGATATTAGTGCTACCTTTTCTTGTAGCTTTATTTCTTTTAGAGATTCTATATCTTCAATTACTATTGGGGTTGTATGACAATAACTCATAACCCCCTTTACTTCAGGGTGAGTCTTATCTCCAAAAATTATTATTTGATATCCTTCTTTACTCATTTTTTCGCATATTTCTTGTGGCTTTGTTACAAATGGACATGTAGCATCAGTTATATTTTGTGTCTTTTGTTTTAGTTTTTCTAAGTCTTGCTTTGGGATTCCATGCGTCCTTATTATTACTTCTGCATTTTCTTTTATTTCTTCTATATTTTCATTAACAACTACATTGAAATTCTCTTTTAACCTATTTATCTCCTTTGAATTATGTATCAAAGGTCCTAAAGTAATTCCATTTTTTTTAGATTCTGCAAGTTTGATTGCTCTCCTAACTCCAAAACAAAACCCATAATTATTTGCCAATTTAACCTTCACACTCTATCCTTGTAATTTGCTTTAAAATTTCTACAAAATTCGGAAATGATACACTAATACAATCACTATCTTCTATATCAATGCCACATTTTAAGCCCAAAATAGCAAAGCTCATAGCAATCCTATGATCACCAAAACTATCTACTTTAGCATACCTTGGAATCCCACCTGTAATTACAAAACCATCTTCTAACTCTTCTACTTCAATGCCACATTTTTTAAGATTATTAACAATAGAACTTATTCTATCGCTCTCTTTTACTCTAAGTTCTTTTGCATTTCTTACACTACTTGTGCCATTAGCACATGATAGTGCAACTGCTAATGCTGGAATCTCATCAATAAGCCATGAAATATTATCCCTAATATCAACCGCACAAAGCTCACTTGGAGATATTATTTCAATATCACCTATGCTATCGTATATATTTGATGTTTCTTTGTAGTTTATAATCACACCCATTTTCTCTAGAGCCTTAAATGCTTCAATTCTAGTTTTGTTAAGCAAGACATTTTTTAAAATACATCTTGAATCTGGTATTATAGATACTGCGACTGCAAAGAAAAATGCACTAGAAGGATCGGAAGGAATTTCAATTTCAATTGGTTTTAACTTTTCTTTTAATGGATTTATTTTTATTGTGTTATTATCCATGTTTTCTATCTCTGCACCCATACCTACAAGCATCCTCTCTGTATGATCCCTGCTTAGCTCATATTCAGAATAAATACAAGAATCTTTTGCAAATAGTGCTGCTAATATCATTGCAGACTTTACTTGAGCACTTGAAATTTCACTGGTATAGTTAAAAGATTCTAAGTGCCCACCATGTATAACAATAGGTGCATAGTTATTATCCTCCCTGCCATATATGGTTGCTCCTATACTTTTAAGCGGTGAGATTATCCGCTTCATTGGTCGCTTATTTAAATATCGATCACCACTTAACACAAACATTCCCTTTTGAGAACTCAACAATCCCATATACAATCTAATTGCAGTCCCAGCATTACCGCAATCTAGCACATCACATGGCTCTTGTATTTTATCTGGCGGTGTTAGTATCAATCCTCCATCATATTCTGCAACATTTAAGCCCAACATTTGTGCAATTTGTAGAGTATGCAAAGTATCATCACCTTGCAAATAATTCCTAACAAAAGATGGTTTATTGCTAAGCAGAGAAAATATAGCCACTCTATGAGATATTGATTTATCAGAGGCTATATTGTCACATATGATGGAGAATTTTTCACATTTATGAATTTTTAGATTCATCTTAACTCTATGTTAAAAGTATTTTTTAAAGCTTCCAAAATCCTATCAGTAATACTAACTATATCTTTATCTTCTAGAGTCTTATCCATTGATTGAAGCTCAAACCTAATAGTCAAGCTATTGTTTTCTCCAAGTTTTTCATCATTATATATATCAAGTGGATAAAATTTTAAAATCTCTTGTATATTTAGAGATAAGATAGAATCCCTAATCTTAAAATAAGGCACTTCCTTGTTTATAACCACACTTAAATCTCTAGTTGTTTTTTGAAACTTAGAATACTTCTTCACACTTGGGATTTTAGATTCAAGTTTAGAGATCTCTATTTCACACAAATATGTAGTATCTAACCCAAGTGCATTAGCCACTTTTGGGTGTAGTGTTGAGATAACTCCTACTTCTTTGCCATCTTGAATCACCTTTGCACATTGTCCAGGGTGAAAGAGTGAAATACTGCTGCTACATTCTACAAGCTCAAATTCTCCTATAACATTTGAGATTCTATTAGCAAAAGTAAAGAAATCCCCCTTATAACCTTTTGTTATAGGAAAGTGTTCCTTATTTACAAACCCGCTTTGCACAAAGCTAAGCAAAATCTTTTCTTCTCTATCTTTTGTATATGCACTGCCAAGCTCAAATAACGATATACCAGTAAATCCATTATTTTTATTTAAAAGCACAGAATCCAAAAGTCCGCATAAAAGAGTAGAACGCAATGTGTTTAAATCATTTGTGATAGGATTCGTTAAATCAAGCTCTTCTTTTAATGTCTCAAAACCATAACTCTCCAATTTTTCTTTATTGAAAAACACAAAATGTATCGTTTCATTAAACCCAGAATAAATAGCAGCCTTGGCAAGATTCCTACGAAATTTATATATATGCGACCAATCTGTACTTTGATTGTTCTGCACTATTAAGCAAGGCTTACTAATTACATTATCTATGCCTATAAATCGTATTATCTCTTCACTAATGTCTGCTAAATTATTTATATCATGCCTAAAAAGAGGTGCTTTAACAAGCAAGAATGTATCATCAGATGATATTTCCACTTCAAATTCTAAAGCTTTTAATATATTTATAATTTCTGTTTTTTCGACTTCTTTGCCTATTATTTTGCCCACTAGATTTATATCAATTGCGATACTTTCATTTTCCGTATAAGTTATGATTTCTTGCGTATCTTTATATATTACACAATTTTGATCACTACAATCGCAAATTATCATATCACATAGAATATCTAAACCAAGCAATAAGTTTGGATTGCTACCCCTTGAAGTTCTCTGAAAAATATGTGCATCTAAATCTTTTGGTTTATTATCACATACATTAGATGCCACAATATAAGGCGGTATATAGCTTGCCTCAACAATTATAAACTCATTTCCAAGACTATCATTATTGCAACTTATATAATTATTAACCCCAATGGTAGAAAGCTTTAAATCATTAAAATACACACTATCAAAACCTTTTTCATCTTTTTTGACATGCAATGTAATTTTTTCTTGATTTACATCTCCAAGATGACAAAATTTTTGAGGATATGCATTCATAATGACACCACTATACAAAGTAGTGAAATTTAGAGCATTTTTTAAATAATTAGAACACAAAGATTCATTATAAGCTAAAAATAGAGAATTCTTTAGATTTGTAGGGCGTAATTCCGCTTCAAATGCCCTATATAAAACAGAACTATCTATCTTTTCATCAGATACTACTTGCAATACTCTACCAATGCCGGGCGAACTATCAGGTATGTTGATCTTTTGTATTTTTTTCATCTCCACACCAAAGGCTGCAGATAAATCCCTAGCAATACCAAGCAAATTCATGCAGTCTCCACGATTTGGAGTGATTGATATTTCATATACCTCATCGCAAAAAATTGGATATTCACTTAATTCTTTACCAATTACCAACTCTCCAATGCTTGAATCTAACTCAACTATTCCATCATACAAACCAGGAAATCCAAGTTCACTAGTCGAACAAAGCATTCCGCAACTATCTACACCTCTTAATTTTGCTTTCTTTATAGTAATGCTAGGCAGCACTGCCCCTTCTAGTGCTACTGCTACATAAATCCCTTCTCGTGCATTTTTTGCACCACATACAATTTGTCTTATCTCATAATCATCACCATTAGTAGAAATAGCAACTTGGCATATATTTAGCTTTGTTGCATCTGGGTGTTTTTGGCATTCTAATATCTTACCTACAACAACTTTGCTTGGTGCAGAAACTCTCTTAAAACTTTCTACTTCTAAACCTATGTTATTTAGGATTCTGCAAAGTTCTTCGCCACTATTTTCTAGGAACAAAACTTCATTTAAAATACTTCTAGTAAAAATCATCTAAATTGCTCCAATACCTTTAAATTACTCTCAAAAAACGCCCTTAAATCAGGCACACCATAATAAAGCATAGCAAATCTCTCAACACCTAAACCAAAGGCATATCCGCTTACATTTTCATATCTCACAGCATTAAATACATTAACATCGACACTACCACAACCTAACACTTCTAACCAACCAGTATGAGAACACACCCTACAACCACTACCACCGCAGAAAATACAACTCATATCAACCTCTGCACTAGGTTCTGTAAATGGAAAAAAGCTAGAACGGAATCTAACTTTAACATCTCCAAACATAAATTTCAAAAAGTCCTCTAGTATAAACTTCAAATTCGCAAAACTAATGCTATCTTTACCATTTTCTACCACTAATCCTTCAACTTGGTGAAACATAGGAGTATGAGTAATATCATAATCACATCTAAACACACTGCCCGGTGCTATCATTCTAATTGGTGGCTTTTGTTGTTGCATTGTGCGGATTTGCACAGGAGAAGTATGTGTTCTAAGTAGCTTTCCATCATTGAAGTAAAATGTATCTTGCATATCTCTTGCAGGGTGATATTTAGGGAGATTTAGTGCTTCAAAGTTGTGAAAATCATCTTCAACCAAAGGACCCATATTAAGCGAAAAATTCATGCTTAAAAAATACTCCACAATTCTATCAAGCATAAGCATTACTGGGTGATTTGCACCTTTAGTATTTGCTGTATTAAACAAAGAGACATCTATTTTTTCTGCTTTTAGCCTAGATTCTAGTTCTTTTAATTCCAAAACTTCTTTTTGTATTGCTAAATTTTTCTCTACCTCTTGCTTTAGAGTGTTTAATTCTTGTGCTAGCGTCTTTTTTTCTTCTGCATTGCAAGTTTTTAACTCTGCAAACCTAGCAGTTAAAATTCCCTTCTTGCCAAGAAGTGCGATACGAATCTCTTCTAGCTCTGCAAGTGCATTTGTCTGCTGTATCTTCTTTATTTGCTCTTTCAAAATATATCCCTAATATTTAGAATCTTTTTTAGGATTGTAATAAAAAAAATATTTACTTTACTTAATAAATAAGTGTAAAATGCAAAAATATTAAAATTTAAGGATTTGAAATGACTGTTTTTGAAAAGATAATAAATGGTGACTTACCATGTAACAAAGTCCATGAAGATAGTAATTTTCTAGCATTTCACGATATTTCTCCAAAAGCACCAATACATGTCTTAGTCATACCAAAAAAATTCGCAAAAGACTTCCAAGAAGTAGATAGCAATACAATGTCTCTTGCAACACCTTTCATACAAGAAGTAGCAAAAATATTAGGACTTGATAAAACAGGATATAGAATAATAAGCAACATAGGTTTAGATGGTGGGCAAGAAATACCATATTTACATTTTCATATACTAGGTGGTGCAAAACTAAAATGGGATAGTCTAGCACCAAATATCTCTGAAAAAGAAAGATTAGAAGAAGCAAAAAGAAGCATGTAAGCTTCTTTAGCTAAAAATCACCCCATCAATTCCATGCCTTGCTATATGCTCTATTTCATTTTCATTTTGTATCTTTAATAACACCTTGCAATCAAACAAATAAGATTCAGCTAATTTTTGCAACTCAATAGCAAACTCCAAAGAATCACATATTAAAAACTTAGCCCCCAAATTAACCAATAATAAAGATTCTAAAATGGTTGATACTTCACTTGAATAAGGGACATTATTTTCACTACAAAATTTTGCAATTTCAAGATTCCTTACAATCAAAAAATCACTTGGAATCGTGCTTGATATATCATTTGTAGAATCAATATAGATTATTTTTATAGGTGAAATTAAACTATGATTTAAAATTATCATAAAGCCTCTTTATTTTAAATTCGCACATTCTTTAGAGCAATAATATTCGCCATCTTTGATTATAGATTCGCTTGATGAGACAAATGTCCCACATCTCTTGCATTCAAAGCACATCTCTTCTATATTTTTTTTATTTTCTTTTGTTTTTGTGAAAATTTTATTTGTGCTACTTTTTCTAATAAAAAAATAATACACACCAACAATTAATAAAATAACTACAAGCCACTGCATTCTGCACCTTTAATTGCAATATAATTTAATAACCCATTATTAAAAATTTCGTATTTTAGCTTAATTTTAGATAGCTCATCTTGCACACTAGAACCTTTAAAAAGCAATAATAAAGAATCTCTATTTAACAAATGAATACATTTATTTAATAGTTCTTTAACCTCAAATGTCGCCCTTGAAGTTATCAAATCAGGCTCTTTATTGGTTTGTGCAACAATCTCACTTAATGAAAGTTCTTCAACTTTTTTCCTAAAAATATAAAAATTATCCAACTCCAACTCTGCTTTTAGATTCTGCAAAAATGCAGCCTTTTTTACATTTGGTTCGCACAAAATAGTAGTTATATTAAGAGAGATTCCAAGTGGGACTGCTGGGAATCCATTACCACTTCCTATATCCAAAATGCATGTTTTATCTTTTATCTTTAAAGAATCTAGCGTTAGTGGATATAGAGAATATTGAATATTTTTTTCAATCCTTTCTTTGCTGTTTGCGCCGCTTAAACTATGGATTTTATTCCATTTTTGAAGTATTTGTATATATTTTTCCATATTCATAGCACAAGCATTCCATCACCATAAGAATAGAATCTATATTTATTGTCTATTGCTTCTTTATAGATTCTTTTTAGCTCACTAAGTCCTACAAAACTAGAGACAAGCATAAGCAAAGTTGTCTTAGGTAGGTGAAAATTTGTAAGAATAGCATTTGTCTTTATTGGTTTATTTTTTGGATTCAAAAATAAATCACACTCTCCACTTGTAATACCATCTCTAAAATAAGATTCAACAACCCTAGTAGCTGTCGTCCCTATTGTTGTTATATGCTTTGAATCTTTTAAAATATCTATAGTCTTTTGTGGGATAAAGAATCTTTCTTTATGCATTTTATGCTCTAAAATATTCTCACTACAAACACCAAGATAAGTCCCAGCCCCGACATGAAGCGTAACAAAAGCATGTTTGAAAATATTTTGCAATGTTGCAAAAGATTCTTTACTAAAATGCAATGAAGCAGTAGGAGCTGCAATAGCACCAAGATTTCTAGCAAATATCGAGTTATATTCGACTTCTTTATTATTAGAATCTGACTTAATATAAGGCGGAAGTGGCACTACGCCACAATATTCTAAAAACTCTAAAAACTCACCTTCATTCATACAAGATAAAAAATTATAATCCCTACTAAAAGAAGCTTCTTTAAATCCTCCTCCGCAATCTTTTAGAATCTTTGCAAACACTCCATTATCAAACTTGACAATACTACCAACTTTAAGCCTACCTCTAAATTGCAATAAAAATACGCTCTCGCTAATAGCCCTATGGAACAAAGCTTCAATTTTTGCACCATTTGCAGAATCTTTATGTATTTTATTTCCATAGATTCGAGCTTTTATCACCTTTGTATCATTAAATATCAAAGTAGAATCTTTAGGCACAAAATCAATAAATGACGCAAAAGTAGTATGTGTAATTGACTTATCTTTTCTATTGTAAACAAGTAATTTAGCATTTTCCTTTGGCTCTATTGGGCTATGCGCTATTAACTCTTGTGGTAAGTTATAATCATAGCTTGATAGCAATAAATCATTCATCTTCTAATTCTTCTTTTTCCTCTTTGTAAGGATTAACAACTTTAGCAATAAAAATAGATAATCCATATAATAAAGTAAGAGGTATTGCCATTAAAAATTGAGACAGAACATCAGGTGGCGTAAGAATCGCTGCTAAGACAAAAATAAACACAATTGCATATTTAAAATATTCTCTTAGCGTTTTATCAGTAACAAGCCCTATTTTTGCTAAGAAAAATGTAATAACAGGCAATTCAAATGAGATACCAAATCCTACCATTAGCTTTGCAAAAAAACTAACATAATCCCCAATACTAGGCAAAGCAGTAAAAAGTTGACTACCAAAATTTATTAAATACGAAAACCCTATTGGAAAAGCCACATAATAAGCAAATGCACAACCACTTACAAAAAAGAATGTCCCAAATATAACAAATGGAACTACAAATCTCTTCTCATTATCGTATAATCCCGGTGCTACAAAGCTCCAAAGTTGCCAAAAAATCACAGGTAAAGAGACTATAAACCCACCAAAAAATGCTACTTTAATAGCTGTAAAAAATGCCTCTCCAACTTGAGTAAAAATCACACTCTCTTGCCCCTTTGGCAATGCTGCACTAAGTGGGGCTACCATCCAATTTAAAATAATTTCCCAAAAGTAAAAACAAACACAACAAGCAACAAGCAATGCTATTGTTATATTAATTAGGCATTTTCGCAAATCATGTATATGTGGCTTTAAATCCTCAAGCATTCCCTATCTCCGATTTTTCATTTTTCTCATTGTTTTTAAAAGTTAGTGTTGTTTTATTTGAATCTGGTTTTACTGCTATGCTATTATCTTTTGCACTATGTGTGTGTTGCGTTTTTACCGGAACTTCCTCTCTTATATCATCTAATTCTAAACTATCAAAAGAAATATCCTTTGTAATGTTATTTTTTACATCACTTAAACCTTGTGTTATGCTATTTTTATAAGCTAGGGCTTCCTCTTTTATCTTACTTAAATTCACTTCTCTATCTAAGCTATCTTTTGCTTCGTCCATTGTTTTTTTTGCTGCTTTTATAAATTTTGCAACATCTACTAAAGCTTTTGGTAGCTTTTCTGGACCTAAAAATATAATAGCAATAACAGCCACCATTAAAATCTCAAAAAATCCCATTCCAAACACGATAATATGCCTTTTTGCATTGTTGAAAATTAAAATTTAGTGATTTTATCTAATTTTGGAATAAATTGTGCTTTTTAAGCCTTAAAATTAATAAACAAGGAAGTTATATGAATAACACATGCAAGATTATACTATCAACAATCATAGCTATTAGCCTTAGTGGATGTATATCACCAAAGACAGATGCATTTTTGCTTGGTGCTGGTCTTGGTGCTGGTGCTACATATTATTTTTTAAATAACGGCAAAATAGATGGTATAAGCAAAAATGGAATAAACAAAAAGCCAAGAGGGCAAGTATATGACACTTCTATACCTGCTGAACTAGAATGGCACTATTTAGAAGAAGATCTATTTGAACAAGCCTCCAAAATAGAAAGAGGAATTGGATATTAACCTAAAAAATCATCTAAAATACTAGAATGCAATACGGCATTAAATTCTAGTATTTCATAACTTGCAATTTTTGCTAGATTGTATGGATCTTTGCTAACAAATTCCAAAGCATCATCTTTACTTTGGAATTTACCTATTATAATCCCACCAACTTTTGGTTTTCTAGGACCACTTGCCAATAAAATCCCTCTTTCATAATGCTTCTTTAGATATTCTCTATGAGTTGGTAGAATCTCATTTATTTCATCTAAACTACTAGTATATGTAATTAAAATCACAAATAAATTCATGCTAGTCCTTTACTTAAGAAGCTTTTATAAAACCAAAAGATTCCAACAATTCCAACAATTCCAACAATATAACCTAAAAGTAATGAATTAAAATACCCAGCTACGCCAAAGCTGATCACAGAAACAAAGGCAGTAGTAGTAGCATATGGCAATTGTGTTATAAAATGACTTTGCACAGAACAGCCAGCACCAGTTGCAGAGAGTATAGTAGTATCTGATATTGGTGATGCATGATCTCCATATACAGCACCAGCTAATACAGCAGATATACTAAGAGTGATATTTACATCGTTTTGTATAGCAATTGCAGCTCCAATAGGAAGCATAATAGCAAATGTCCCCCAGCTAGTCCCTGTGCATAATGCAATAAACCCAGAAATCAAAAACAAAATAACTGGCACTATTAACTCTATTGATAATTGACTTGTTGCTAGATAATCTTTACTAATATTTGCCAAATAAACTCCAGTTTGCAAATCATTTTTAATAACAGGTCCTATACTCCATGCAAGAATCAATATTAAAATCGCAGGAAGCATTGAGATAAATCCATCTTTTACAATATGAAAATAGTCTTTTAATTCTATATTTTTATAAGATACAAAAATTGATATAACCAATGCACATAATCCACCAAAAAACAAAGAAAAACCAGTCTCTGCACTTGATAGCATGTCAATAGGATTTAGGCTATTTGTAGCTTTATATCCAGTAAAAAATATAAAAAATCCAACAAACACAATAAGAGAAAAAATAGGGATAATAAGCATCCATATATTCCCACATCTATCGCTATACTTTAGCTCATCTGCAGAATCGATTCCTACATTTTGATTATTCCTCATAACAGATAAATTAATCTGCCAATATATTGTTAAAAACACAGCTAATAAAGCAAACCAAGCATAATAATTCCCCCAAATACTAGAAACCAAAACACTAAAACCGGATTCTCCTTCAATAAGACCGCTTGTGATACCTAAAATATAAGCACCCCAACTAGAAATTGGCATTAAAATACAAATAGGTGCAGAAGTTGAATCTATAATATAAGCTAACCTCTCTCTTGTCGAGTGATTTGCGTCATTTAGGGGTCTTGCTATTTGTCCAACCGTTAATGCATTAAAATAATCATCTATAAAAATAACAATCCCAGCAATAAAGGCTAAAAACTCCGAACCCTTTGGGCTATTAACCCTCTCTCTAGCCCATATCACAAAGGCTTTCATACCACCAGAGCTTTGCATAATTTGTGTCAAAATACCAAGCAAAACCAAAAACAAAAACACATACAAAGACGAAACTGAAACTTCACCATCACTATAAAACACTGATGAAATGGAACTATAAACATACTCTAAAGATTCAAAAAATGAATCTTTTAGCATAAATCCAGCCAACACAATACCGACAAATAACGATAAAACAACTTGTCTTGTAATTAATACCAATAAAATAACCACTAAAGGCACAACCAAACTTAAAGCAGAATCAACATACATTATAAACCTTTTATAACATTAGTAATTAAGTTTGAAATTATACAATAAAGCAAAATCAACCATTCTCTTCCCAAGAATTACGCAATTTATGCAAATTTTCTTTAATATCTCCATTCCAAATATAACTAATAGATGCTATCATGGAAGCTTTCTTTAACATTCCTGCATTATTTGCACAAATACCACCTATAGCACATGTGCTAATGCCTTCTATCTTATTAAAAATATCCAAATTTATTTGTTGTACATTTTGCTTTGTTTGAGATTTAAAACATGCACCAAATGCCACATAATTAGCCCCTATGCTTTTTGCTTGTAAAGCTAAGTTTATATCTCCATAGCATGATACACCCAAGATTCCATGAAACCTATCTCTAATGCACTTTAGCTCATCTAAAGAATATAATTCTCCATTATCTTTAGTCCCCACATGTAATCCATTACTTTTCATCTTAATTGCCAACTCAACTCTATCATTTATAATAAAATTCACACCAAAACTAGCACAAATATCGCCAAGCTCTACACACCACGATTCTAAAGATAAATCATCACTACTCTTATCTCTAAGCTGAAAGCACACAATATCATCGCAAGCACTTAATAATTGCTCTTTAATTATTGCATATGGGGTTAGTTTCTCATCGCTAATAGCATATATTCCATGTAGGTTTTTCACAATATTCCTTTATGTTAAAATACCTAAATGATAACATTAGAAGTTTTAATAGTAGGCATAGTTCAAGGCGTTGGCTTTAGACCATTTGTATATAAAAGTGCTATAAATAATAATATAAATGGGTTTGTAAAAAATACCAACAAAGGCGTATATATACTAGCACAAGGCAGTAAAGAAAATATAGAATCTTTTTTAGATTCTTTTAATAACCCACCACAAGCCGCACAAATAGAGAGTATAAACACCAAAACTATAATGTCTCATACACTCTATAAAAACTTCCAAATAGAAAAAAGCGATAACAAAGATACAAAAACAGCGGATATTGCACCTGATATTGCAATGTGTGATGATTGCAAAGAAGAATTATTTGACAAACAAAACAAAAGATATTTATATCCATTTACGAGTTGCACAAATTGTGGTGGCAGATATAGCATAATAAAAGAACTCCCATATGATAGAGATAATACTGCTATGGATATATTTGCTATGTGTGATGATTGCAAAGAAGAATACAATGATATAAACAACAGAAGATTCCACTCTCAAATTAATTGTTGTAAAAAATGTGGTCCAAGGCTTATTTTTACGGAAATTTTTGATTATAACAATTTAGATTCAAGCCTAAATATAGAAAGTATAAATCCACTCCAAAATGCTATAAATGCAATAAATAATGGACATATAATAGCCCTAAAAGGACTTGGTGGATACACTCTAGTATGTGATGCAACAAACAATAAAGCAATAAAGAATCTAAGAGCAAGAAAAAAAAGACCAACAAAACCATTTGCCATTATGTGTAAAGACATAAGCATGGCAAAACTTCTAGCAAAAATAAGCAAACAAGAAGAAGAGTTATTGCTATCTCCACAAGCACCAATAGTATTGTGTGATATAAATAAATCACATAATATACCACTACATCTAATAGCACCAAACTTAAATAAACTAGGAATCATACTTCCCTACACGCCAATACATCATTTATTATGTAGTCAGATTCAAGTTCCACTAATCTTTACAAGTGCTAATATAAGTGGAGAGCCTATTATCAAAGATTTCAAAAATATTTATAAAAAATTACAACATGTATGCGACTATGCCCTAACATATAATAGAGATATAATAAATCCAATTGATGATAGCCTAGTTAGAGCAATCAACAATCAAATGCAGATTCTAAGGAGAGCTAGAGGGTTTAATAACACAATAAACACACTAAATAAAGAACAAAACTTCATAGCACTAGGAGCAGAACAAAAAAATACATTTTGCATAAATATCAACAATAAAACAATGCTAAGCCCACATTTAGGTGATCTATACAACATAGAATCACTAAATAACGCCAAAGAGACAATAAGACTATTTACAAAGCAATATAATGCAAATATAAATGAATTTATAGCCGACATGCACCCTTTGTATTCAAATAAAAAGTTAGTAACAGAAAACTCTAACTTACACACCATACAACATCACTTCGCACATTTACTATCAAATATCGCAGAAAACAAAATAAATAAAAAAACGCTAGGAATCATATTTGATGGCACAGGATATGGACTAGATGGCAATATATGGGGTGGAGAATTCTTATTATATGACCCCAAACAACCTCTAAAATTTAGAAGAATTGCCTTTTTTGAAAACTTCTATTTATTAGGTGGAGAAAAAGCCATTAAAGACATTAGAAGATTGGGGCTTGAAGGATTGTTTTTAGCATTTGGAAATCAAGTATTTCAGATTCAACATAAACTTATCGATAGCCTAAAAGATGAGTTTGGAGAGAATGCAATAGATATTTTCTACAAACAACACAAAAGTGGCAAAATGCCACGATGCAACTCCATTGGAAGACTTTTTGATATGGTAGCTATATTGTGTAATGCAGTAGACAAACAAAGCTATGAAGGTGAATGCGGAATGATACTAGAAAGTTTGGCAGAAACTTCAAATATTACGCATGGTTATAGCTTTAAAATAAATAATCAAACAATCTCAATAAAAGAAATATTACTAGAAATAATAAAAGACATACACAACAAAGAATCTATAAACGATATAGCAAAAAAATTCCATATCACACTTGTAAATATCATTAATGAAATTTCAAAGTTATATGCAAATGAGTATGAATGTATAGCTATTAGCGGTGGTTGTTTTCAAAATAAACTACTAACAAATCTAATACAGCAAACAAACAAAAATATCTATATAAACAAAAAAATACCATGCAACGATGGCGGTATTAGCGTAGGTCAAGCATATTATATGAATTTAAAGAATAAAATGAATCTTTAGAGGAAATTGCCCTCTAAAGATTAATGTGCATCATGCCAAACTTTGCGTTTCCACAAGTATGCAATCACACCCATAACAAGCATAAATAAAACCATCTTCCAACCAAGAGATTCTCTTTCTGCCTTTTTACTATCACCAACTTCTTCCATATATTTTACAACTTGAATCTCTGCACTCTCTGTCAAACCTACACGCGGCATAGCAGTTCCTGCAAGTCGTTTTTGAGGATCATTAATGAATGTATGCAAATAATCCATATTTCTACTTCTAATCATCATGGATAAATCAGGCACCTTAGCACCTAAATAAGTTTTTAAGCCACCATTTGCTTGCCACTTATCATATCTAACATCATGACATCTACCACAAGAATCAATAAACACTTCTTTGTTAGTCATACTAGCAGGTGCTATACTTACCAAATAAGCCACAATATCTGCTATTTCTTGATCGCTCATCCAATCATACGCAGGCATAGGGTGATTACCATCAAACTTGTGAGTTTGCTTTGTTGCTACTGCTATATTTTTAATAGCATTTGCAAGAAAATTAGTCTCATAAATAAAACCAGCCGAAGATAAATCAGGCGGAACAACACCATAAGCACTTAAAGCGTCTTCTGGTGCAAATGGTGATTCCAAACCTTCCTTATTAATTGAATGACATGCTATACAATTAGCAACCACCAATTCTTTACCATTACCAATATTTCCCTTTGCTGTATCTATAGGTTGCAAATCAGCAAATGTATAATCTGCTGGTTCAACTTTTGGATTCATTTGACTATGAGCAAATGGCTCAACACCCCAATAGATAACTCCCGTAACAAATACAACTACTATTAATGCTACAAATTCTTTCATGCTACTCCCCTATTGACCATTCTTTTTTGCTTCTAACTTAGTAATTACAGGAAGTGCAACAAGCAATAAGAATAAAAATAAAATTGAAGCCACAAATCCAATATACGCATTAACACCAGTTGGTGGTAATTTACCCCATATAGTTAAAACAATCATATCGGCAATCAAAACCCAATACCAAACCATAAATGCTGGTCTCTTGTGTGCAGGTGCAACTACATTGCTTCTATCTAACCAAGGCAATAGAACAAAAATAACATTTGCTATACCAAATGCTATTAGACCCAAATCTGCACTAAAGAAGAATCCTCTTAATACTTCATAGCTCCACAAGAAATACCATTCAGGATAAATATGCGGTGGTGTTTTTAAGTGATCTGCTGGATCAAAGTTAATAGGATCTAGTGCAAAACTATAGTGATAACATGTTAAATAAAACAAAATAGCCAAAAAGAAACTAGCTACAAAGAAGTCTTTTGATAAGAACATAGGCCAAAAAGGAATAACTTTAGATTCTTTTTTATTACCTGCTTTGAATTTTTCTGCTTCTTTTTCAAAGTCTATCTCTTCACCATATGCGTTATTAACATGAGGAATTCTTAATGTATAAAAGTGCATAACTATAACTGCAATAATAATTACAGGTAACAGCACAACATGCAACATAAAAAACCTAGTCAAAGTAGCATCAGAGACTATAAAGTTACCTCTAATCCATATAACCAAATCAGGTCCTATAACTGGAATAGCACTAAATAAGTTTGTAATAACAGCTGCCGCCCAATAGCTCATCTGACCCCAAGGAAGCATATATCCACTAAATGCCTCTGCAGAGAAAAGAACAAATAACAGCATACCTGTTATCCATATCATCTCCCTACCCTTCTTATATGAACCATAATAAATGCCAACAAACATATGGATATAAATAATTAAAAAACAAACAGAAGCACTAACTGCGTGTAAATGTCTCCATAACCACCCATATTCTACCTCTTGCATAATTGTGTAATTTACACTATCAAAAGCAAGTTTTGTATCTGGCTTATAATACATAAGCAAGAACAAACCAGATACAACTAGCAATGTAAATAAAACAACCAATACAACGCCCATAGCCCAAAGAAAATTAATATTCTTTGGTATCCAATATTCAGTCATTAAAACCTTCATTAGAGGTCTTATAGCTATTCTTTGATCAAGCCAATCAACAATTCCATCTGCTTTTCGTATTTCTGCCATCTATAACCCCCTATGCTTTATTAACCAACTTTAAATACTCAGGACCCTCTTCTCCTAGAACTAACTTTTGACCATCTATCTTAAATGGCGGTATAGTCATTGGTGTTGGCGGGGGACCGAAGGTATTTTTACCACATGCATCAAACTTTCCACCATGACAAGCACAATGAAATTCAGTTGTGTCAGCACTATATGAAGGAATACAGCCTAAGTGGGTGCAAATTTGAATCCCAACACTATAATCAGCATTTCCAACCACTACATCTCTATCTTCACACTTTTTCATTTCTGCAGTTTTTTTAATAATATACACAGGGTTACCTCTGTATTCAACCTGTCTATACTCCCCATCTTGCATACTACTCAAATCAACCGTAGTAAAACCAGCCGAAACAACGCTAGGTAATGGATCCCAAGAAGATTTCATAGCAACAAGAGAGGCGCCAACTCCAACTGCTGCTACACCTCCTAAAGTCATACCAAGGAAATCTCTACGACTAACTTCTTTCTCTCCCATGACTACCTCCTTAAATTTTATATTATACGAGCTCTATAATTGCCATCTCAGCGGCGTCGCCAACCCTAAGCCTAGTTTTTATAATCTTCGTATAACCACCATTTCTACTTGCATATCTAGGTGCTATTTCTGTAACCATTTTCTTTACAGCAACCTTATCTTGCAAGTGAGAAAATATTATTCTATGTGCCATACTATCGCCTTTTCTAGCTCTAGTAATTAATTTTTCAAAATAAGATTGCAATTCTTTTGCTTTTGGCAAAGTAGTTTCAATCTTCTCTCTTTCAATTAGAGCAATTGATAAGTTCTTCAGCAAAGCTTTTCTGTGAGAAGATGTTCTACCAAGCTTTCTGTATCCATGTCTATGTCTCATGTTTATCCTTTATTAATTTGAAAATTTTTTCTTAAGGAATGCAAGTAAATCTTTAGAAATTTCTTTATCAACAGGATAGCCCAACTCTTCTAGCTTGGCTGTAATTTCATCTAATGATTTCTTACCTAAATTCTTTATGTTTTTAATCTGTTCTTCATCTAACAAGACTAACTCACCTAAATATTTAATACCAGAACGATCTAAACAATTAAAACATCTAGCACTGAAATTTAAACTTTCAATAGTTTGCAACATAATTTTACTTTCTGGTATTTCATCATTACTAGAAGCAATGCTAGGAATCTCTATGCTTAGTTCAGTATTAAATATAGACATTTGTTTATGCATAACATTTAATGCATTTTTAAAAGCAGTTAATGGGTCAATTTGACCATCTGTTTGTATGTTAAAAATGACTTTCTCATAATTTGGATCATCTTCTAAGAGTATATTTTCTGTAACATAAGTAACATTTGTAACAGGTGTAAAATAAGCATCAAGTGGCATAAAGCCTTCTGCTACATCATGTCTTATCTCTTCGCTAGGAACATAACCTATACCTTTTCTAATTATAATAGAAAAGTTAAGAGAAGCATCATCGTTTATTGTAGCTAGATGCATATCTGGCGTAACGATTTCAACCAAATCATTCGACAAATCAGCACCACTGATAGCTTTAGGTCCTTTAAAACTATAATCAACGCTAACAAATTCACTATCGTCTTTAATTTTGAATCTTATCGATTTCAAATTTACAATAAAATGAGATACATCTTCCACCATTCCTCGCACAGAATCAAACTCATGTGAAACACCATCTATGTGAAGTGCAATAGGTGCAAAACCAACAGAACTACCCAACAAAAGGCGCCTTAAAGGATGAGCCAATGTAATTGCATATCCAGCTTCAAATGGATATGCAGATATCTGTATACTATTGTTTCCTGTTTCTTCAACCTTAATGCTTGTTGGAGTATGAGGTGAAGTTTTAATACTTTTCATAACTACTACCTTATAAACTATTATTTAGAGTATAACTCAACAATGAGCCTCTCTTCAATAGGTATAACAACCTCTTCTCTTTCTGGCAATCTAGTAAAAATACCAAACACACCATTTTGATCAACATCAACCCATGGAACTATACCTGTTTGTTTTGTTAGCTCTATTGCTCTTTGGATTTGTGGATTCTTTTTAGTTTTTTCAAATACTTCAATTTTTTGTCCAACATTAATTCTTGCTGATGGTATATCTAATCTCTTGCCATCAACCAATATATGTCCATGCACAACTAATTGTCTAGCAAATCTTCTAGTAGTAGCAAATCCCATTCTATACACTACATTATCCAATCTTCTCTCAATTAGTTTGATTAGATTTTCACCAGTATTACCCTCAAGCCTATTAGCCTCAACAAATATCGCACGGAATTGCTTTTCAGAAATACCATACATCATTCTTGCTTTTTGCTTTTCTCTAAGCTGAATCCCATATTCTGAAATTTTTCCTCTTCTTTGACCATGTTGTCCGGGACCATAAGGACGCTTATCTAAAGCACTTTTACCAGCTAATCTTCTTTCACCTTTTAAAGCTAGATTTACACCAAATCTTCTTTCAATTTTTTCAACAGGACCTCTATATCTTGCCATTTTTTCTCCTTACACTCTTCTTCTTTTTGGAGCACGACAACCATTATGAGGTAATGGTGTTACATCTTTAAACCACAACACTTTAATACCCTCGATACTTCCAATACTCTTAACAGCTGTCTCTCTACCACTACCTGGACCTTGTATTTTAACTCCAAGCTCTTTTATACCATGCTCTTTTGCTTTAGATACTGCATCTTCGACTGCTTGTTGAGCTGCATATGGAGTAGATTTTTTACTACCTTTAAAGCCTAACGCACCAGCTGTGCTCCAGCAAATAACATTTCCCATTTCATCTGTAATTGTTACGCATGTGTTGTTAAAAGCGGCAGAAATATGAATGATGCCTCTAGCTATATTCTTTTTAACAATTCTTTTTTTATTAGTTTGTCTTTTTGCCATATAAACCCCTTATTTTGATGCACTACCAACAGTTTTTCTCTTACCTTTTCGTGTTCTAGCATTATTTTTAGTAGTTTGACCACGAACAGGCAATCCTTTTCTATGTCTTAATCCACGATAGTTACCTAAATCCATAAGAGATTTAATATCCATTGTAACTTTTTTGCGTAAATCACCCTCTACGATATGGTGTGTTTGAATTTCTTTTGCAATTACAGAAACTTCATCTTCACCAAGGTCTTGAACCCTTTTATCACAAGAAATATTTACAGCTTTTAATATATCTCTTGAAGTCTTTAATCCTATACCATAAATATAGGTCAAAGCATATTCTATTCTTTTCTTTTTGGGTAAATCAACACCAGCAATTCTCGCCATTATCTTTCCTTTTTATCCTTGTCTTTGTTTATGTTTTGGATTCTCGCATATAACTCGAATCACGCCTTTTCTCTTGATAACCTTACATTTATCACACATTTTTTTAACGGAAGGTCTAACTTTCATACTTACTCCTAATGTGTTATTGAATCGCTAAAAATAGCTTTCTAAAACTAGACATTGAGTTTATAGTCCTCCAAAGGCTCATTCATCACCCAAACGACTATGAAAATTTAAAATAAAAAACCAAATATTATATTTAAAATCTTATTAAAAATTACTTATATCTAAAGGTAATTCTACCTTTATCCAAGCTATAAGGAGTTAGCTCTATTTTTACCTTATCACCTTGTAGAATCTTTATATAATGCATTCGCATTCTACCTGCTATATGACATAAAATAATATGCCCATTTTCTAATTCCACCCTAAATGTGGCATTAGGCAACGCTTCTTTTACAATACCATCAACTTCTATTACATCATCTTTAGCCAAATTTATTCCTTTGATAAAATTTCTGCTTTGCCATTAATCACTGCTATGGTATGTTCATAATGACTACCTCTTAAACCATCTTTAGAAACAACACTCCACTCATCATCTAGCACAACTGGTTCACTTTGTTTCTGGCATATCATAGGCTCTATACAAAATACCATGCCATTTTTTATTTTATCTCCCTGTTTTGCCTTAGTTCCTTCAAGATAGTTTGGAATCTCTGGTGCTTCATGTGGCTTCCTACCTATCCCGTGTCCGCAAAAACCAAACAAAGGCACATATCCATAATCCAAAATAAAATGCTCAATTAATTCACTTAGCTCTTTAAAGTGCATACCCGGCTTAATTTGGCTAATTGCAAAATATAGTGCATCTTTAGCACAAGCAATAAGCTTTGAATCTTCTTGTGAAATATTTCCTACCCCACAAGTAATAGCTGCATCGCCAAACCAACCATCTAGCTCAACACCTATGTCAAGTCCAACTATATCACCATCTCTAAGCTCATAATCATTTGGAATCCCATGAATAATCACTTCATTAACCGATGTGCAAACAGAACCACTAAAGCCGTATAACCCCTTAAAAGCTGGTCTTCCACCACATTTTCTAATAAAGTCTTCACCAATAGAATCTATTTCTTTTAAAGTAAGTCCCGGAGTGAGTTGAGCTTTTATATGATTTAGTGTTTTAGCAACTATTTTACTAGCTTTTCTTATGGATTCTATTTCATTAGGTTTGCGTATTGCAATTGCCATACTACAAACCTACTGCACTTAAAGTTTTGTATTTATTCATATACATTTGAGCCTCTATTTTACGCATTGTATCAACTGCTACTTGAACAACAATCAAAACTGCAGTCCCTCCAAAATAGAAAGGCACACCAGAGGCTTTAACCAAAATCCAAGGTAAAGTAGCTATAAGCCCCAAATATATAGCACCCCATAATGTTAATTTGTTCGCAACATCTGTTAAGAAATTCATTGTGCCTTCACCCGGTCGAATCCCCGGTATGAATCCACCTTGTTTCTTTAGATTTTCGGAAATATCTTTTGGGTTAAATGCAATTGAAGCATAAAAGTAAGCAAAAAACATAACAAACAAAAACATCAAAATATTATATGAGTAACTATTTGGATTTAAATAATCAGCTATCTTTAAAACTATACTATTGGTTGAAGACTGCAAAATTGTACTAGGAAACATCAACACAGCAGAAGCAAAAATAGGAGGTATAACTCCACTAAGATTCATTTTAATTGGAATGTAATTCATAATTCTTTTATCTTGATTTTGCATAACTACTTTTCTTGAATAAGATACTGGTATTCTTCTTTCCCCAAGTTCCACATAAATGATACATAGCACTGTTACCAAAATTATCGCAAATATAAACAAAAGAACAACCCAACTAATTTGATTTGTATTTACTAGATTAAATGTTCCAAAAATAGCACTAGGAAGACCAGATATAATACCACCAAATACAACTAAGCTTATACCATTACCAATGCCTCTTTGCGTAATTTGTTCTCCAATCCACATAAGCAACATTGTTCCACACAACATAGATATAGCAGAAATAGCAATAAATAGATTCATATCTATAATTATCGCACCATTAGCACCACCACCAATACTTCTCAATCCTATAGATACACCAACTGCCTGTATTAGAGTTATAACAATAGTAACATATCTTATTATTTGAGTATATTTTTGCATTCCATCTCGTTCTTTTTTCATATTTCCGAGATTTGGAAATGTAGCTGCTAATAATTCCATTATAATAGAAGCTGTAATGTATGGCATAATACCTAATGATATAACACTAAGTCTCTCAACAGCATTACCGCTAAACATATTAAATAAGCCAAGTGCATTTGAAGCATTGCTATCAAAAAATGATTTTATAACAGCAGTATCAACACCGGGAACTGGCACATAAGCCAAAACCCTATAAGCCAATAAAAAGCCAAGTGTAATCAAGATTTTATTAACAATAGTTTTATCCATTATTTTTGTCCGCTTGTACTAATTCTCTCATCTTTAATTTTAGAAGCAAGATTTTTAGCATTAGCTCCTATTAACTTTATCTTGTTTGTATAAGTAGGGAATTTATGTATTGTTCTTATACTTTCAAATGTTATTTCACTCAAAGAATCTATACCCTTTATTGTTTCAACATTAATAACATAAGGTTTTACAACCCTGCTTTTAAAACCAACTTTAGGCAATCTTCTTTGCAATGGTTGCTGACCACCTTCAAAACCTCTTTTTTGTTTTGAACCAGTTCTAGCAGTTTGTCCCTTGCCACCTCTTGTAGAGGTTTTTCCCATACCGCTACCTTGACCTCTACCAACTCTTTTAATTTTCTTTACACTACCTTTTGCAGGAGCCAAATTCTCTAAACCCATAAAATCTCCTTATGCTTTTACTTTAGCCAATGCATCAATTGTTGCTCTTACAACATTGTAAGGATTATTTGAACCAAGCGATTTTGTAAGAATATCTTTGATTCCTGCCATTTCTAAAACTGGTCTTACAGAACCACCTGCAATCACTCCAGTACCCTCACTAGCAGGCTTCAATAAAATAATACTAGAATTGTATTTTTCTTGGACATCATGTGCTATTGTAGTGCCCTTTATATTTATTTTAATAATATTTTTAAAAGCATCATCAATAGCCTTTTTTATAGCATCTGGAACTTCCTTAGCCTTGCCAAGTCCAAACCCAACAAGACCATCTTTATTACCAACTACTACTAAAGCATTGAATCTAAATCTTCTACCACCTTTTACAACCTTAGTAACACGCCCTATATTTACAACAACTTCTTTAAAATCTTCTCTATTAATTTCCATCTTATCCCCTACAAACTAATTCCATTTTCGCGAAGCGAATCTGCAAAACTTGCAACAACACCATGATATAAATATCCATTTCTATCAAAAATAACCTTTTCAATCTTTGCCTTTTTCAAGCTATCAGCCAGAGAAGAAGCTATTTTCTTTACATCATCTTTATTGTTTTTTAGACCCATTTTCTTACCATCAACACTAGCTAAAGTTACACCATTTACATCGTCAATAGCCTGTGCGTAGAAATATCTATTTGAGCGAAAAATACTTAATCTAGGGGTTATAGAATCACCATGTATTCTAGAGCGAATCCTTAACTTTCTTTTAATTCTCAAACTTCTTTTTCGTTTAATGATTTTACTTGTCATGTCCTATCCTTATTTTTTAGAAGTTTTACCAGCTTTGCGGATAATATGCTCTTCTACATATTTCACACCCTTGCCTTTGTATGGTTCTGGTGGTCTAAACTCTCTAATTTCAGCTGCGATTTGACCTATTTGTTGCTTATCAGAACCTTTTATTGTTATAAGATTCTTATCAACAACGATCTCTACACCATCTGGAATATCATAATTTATAGGATGAGAAAAACCTAATGCTAATTCTAAAACCTTGCCCTTAATAGCAGCTTTATAACCAACACCATTTATCTCTAATTGCTTTGTGAAACCATCTGTTAAACCTATTACAATATTATTTGCTAAAGCTCTATAAGTTCCCCAATAAGCTCTATCTTGTGCACTATTGCCATTTAGAGAAAAGCTTAAACTGCCATCTTTAAATTCAATACCAACACGATTGTAAGTCTCCAACTCTTTTGTTAGCTTACTATTCTTAAAAACTATTTTGCTTCCTTCTATACTAACAGATACAGCACTTGGAATGCTAATAGGTTTTTTTCCAACTCTTGACATAAACTTCTCCTACCAAATACTACATAAAGCTTCGCCACCTACATTGGCTTTATAAGCTTCATCATTTGCGATAACACCCTTAGAAGTGCTAACCACAATTGTTCCATAGCCATTTTTGAATCTTTTTAATTCATTTCTAGCCTTATACACTCTTCTTCCGGGTTTTGAGATTCTAGTTATTTCGCTGATAACTGAACGACCTCTTTCATCGTATTTTAAAACAACATTAATCGATTGCTTTTTATCTTTTTCAACAACCTTATAGCCCTCAATGAATCCCTTAGCCTGAAATACATCTAAAATAGACACAACAACTTTTGCATAATACAAAGTAGTCGTGTCCAATCTTCTCATGCTTGCATTTCTAATTCTTGTTAATGAATCTGCAATAATATCATTTACCATCTCTTCCCCTTACCAACTTGCTTTTCTAAGTCCGGGTATCAAACCCTCATTACCCATTTTTCGAAGACAAACACGGCAAATACCAAAATCTCTATAAACAGAATGTGGTCTTCCACAAATAGAGCATCTAGTATATGCTCTAACTTTAAATTTAGGCTTTCTAGCCGCTTTAGCAATCATAGATTTCTTAGCCATTTACTCTTCCTTTTGCAAAAGGTAAGCCAAAAGATTCTAGTAAAGCAAACGCATCTTTATCGTTTGTAGCACTAGTAACAAAAGTTACATTCATACCATGACTTACCATAATATCATCATAAACTACTTCAGGGAAAATAAGTTGCTCATTAATACCAAAACTATAATTCCCTCTACCATCAAACCCATTTCTAGGAATACCTCTAAAGTCTTTAACTCTAGGTAATGCAATAACAATTAACTTCTCTAAAAAGTTATACATTTGATTGCCTCTTAGAGTAACCTTAACACCAATTGGCATACCTTCTCTCATTTTAAAACCTGCAACAGATTTCTTAGCAGAAGTAATAACTGCCTTTTGTCCAGCAATCAAAGAAATCGTATCTGCTATGTTTTGCATGATTTTAGTATCCTTTGCATACATACCAGCACCAACACTAATAACTATCTTATCAAGCTTTGGTAATAGCATAGGATTTTTTATATCAAGCTCTTTTGCCAACTTTGCTCTAATCTCATTTTTATATGCGGCTTTTAGTTGAAACATTTATTAATCCTCCGCTTTTTTAACATTTGAAATATGAATAGGCATTTCTTTGCTAATAAAACCACCTTTTGGATTCTTATCACTTGGTTTTACTGCTTTTTTTGCTACCTTGCAACCCTCAACAACAACTTGAGAATTTTTTGGCAATACACGCAAAACCTTAGCTTTCTTGCCCTTATCATCACCGGTAATAACTTCTACCATATCACCTTTTTTAATTTTGCATTTAACCATTACAATACCTCCGGTGCTAGTGAAACTATTTTCATAAAATTAGCATAACGAATCTCTCTACCAACTGGTCCAAAAATACGAGTTCCGATAGGTTCTTTTTTGCTATCTAGGATAACTGCTGCATTATCATCAAACCTAATTAAAGCACCATCTTCTCTATGGATTTCTTTTTTTGTTCTAACAACAACAGCCTTTACAACTTGACCTTTTTTTACCTTGCCATTTGGAAGTGCTTTTTTAACAGAAACAACAATAACATCTCCAATAGTAGCATATCTTCTTTTGCTACCACCTAGAACTTTGATGCACATAACTTCTTTTGCACCACTATTATCAGCAACATTTAATCTAGTAAAACTTTGGATCATAGCTCAACTCCTACAGATACAACATTATGCAATGTAAATGCCTTTCTTTTTGAAATTGGCTTACACTCGATTGCCTCAATAACATCACCAACTTTAACGCTATTGTTCTCATCATGCACTATATACTTTTTGAATCTCTTAACTATTTTTCTATATTTTGGGTGTATAACTCTTCTCTCAACAAGAACAGCTACACTTTTATCACCAGACTTAGCAACTACTCTGCCGGCAATTATTCTCTTATGTGGCTCACTTTTAGTTGCCATTATGCCCTCCTTTTTTCATTAAGAGCAGTTTTGATTCTAGCTATGTCTTTTCTAACCACTCTTATTTCACTTGAATTTGTAAGTTGCATAGTTTTTAATTTTAATCTTAATTCAAACATTAAAGATTCTTTCTCTTTTAAAAGACTATTTAACTCTTCTATATTTTTTGTATTAATATCAGTATATTTCATTTTCGCCCTCTCTAGTTACAATTTTTGTTTTAAAAGGGAGTTTGCTTTGTGCTAGAGATAAAGCATGTCTAGCTAGTGCCTCATCAACGCTACCCATTTCATATATGATTCTTCCCGGCTTAATATTCATAACCCACTTATCAACTGCACCTTTACCTTTACCCATACGAGTTTCAAGAGGTTTAGCAGTTAGTGGTTTATCTGGGAATACTCTAATCCAAACCATTCCCGTTCTTTTTGTAGCACGCGTCATAGCAATACGAGCTGCTTCAATTTGGCGAGAATCGATTCTTCCATGTTCAATAGCTTTTATGCCATATTCACCAAAAGCCAACGAATTACCGCGAAAAGCTTTTCCTCTATTTCTGCCTTTCATTTGCTTTCTATATTTTGTTCTTTTTGGCATTAACATAATTATTGCCCCCTTCTTTTTCTAGCTGGTCTAGCTTTATCTTCAGATTCTTCATGTTGCTTTTCATTATGGAAACCTTTTTGCAACACTTCACCTTTAAATATCCATACTTTAACACCTATATTTCCATAAGTAGTAAGTGCTTCAGCAAAGCCATAATCTATCTTTGCTCTTAGTGTATGAAGTGGGATTCTGCCCTCCATATACCACTCTGTTCTAGCCATCTCTGCACCTGCTAATCTACCAGAGACTTTAACTTTAATTCCCTTAGCACCAGATTTTATAGCACCCTGCATAACTTTTTTCATAGCTCTTCTAAAAGCAACCCTTCTTTCAAGTTGAGTAGCTACACTCTCAGCAGCTAATTGTGCATTACTTTGTGGCTTTTTAACTTCTTTAATATTAATAAAAATATCTTTATTTACTATTTTCTTTAAAGAATCTTTTAGCTTTTCTACATCAGCACCCTTCTTGCCTATGATAATACCCGGTCTTGCAGCAACAACTGTTACTCTTATTTTCTTTGCTGTTCTTTCAATTAGAATATCACTAACACCAGCATAGTAAAGCTCTTTTTTTAGGAATTTTCTAATTTTGTGGTCTTCAGCTATATTTTGTGGTGCATCAGCAAATGAAGGAAACCATCTAGATTCCCAATTTCTATTGATTCCAAGTCTTAGACCTATTGGATTAACTTTTTGACCCATCGCTTATCCTTATTTCTTTTCTGTAACTTCAACTAAAATATGTGAAGTTGGTTTTCTAATTGGAGTAGCTCTACCTCTAGCTCTTGGAGTAAATCTTCTTAGCACAGGACCAGCATCCACTCTACAAGATGAGATAACCACATTTTCAGCCTCATAACCACCATTTGCAACTGCTGATGCAATAACTTTAGATATGATTCTTGCTGCTTTGTTTGGCATAAACTCTAACGAAGCTATTGCAAGTTCCGCATTCATTCCTTGCACTTCCCTAGCTATAAGTCTAGCTTTAGTAGGCGAGAGGCGAATATATCTTAATAATGCTTTACTCATATTATCCCCTTACTTACCTATTTTCTTTTGGACACTTCCCTTGTGTCCCTTAAAAGTTCTAGTTGGTGCAAATTCACCTAACTTGTAGCCAACATGGTTTTCTGTTACATACACAGGAACAAATGCTCTACCATTATGAACATTAAAAGTAATTCCAATCATATCAGGTATGATTGTGCTTCTTCTTGACCATGTTTTAATTGGTTTATTGTCTTTTGTTTCTTTAGCTTTGATAACTTTCTTCATCAAATGCTCATCTACAAAAGGACCTTTTTTAATTGATCTAGCCATTTGTATTCCTTATTTTTTTCTTCTTGAAATAATAAGCTTATCGCTTGCTTTCTTTCTTCTTGTTTTGTAACCTTTTGCTGGCATACCCCAAGGAGAAACAGGGTGCCCACTTGAACCAGTTTTACCTTCACCACCACCATGTGGGTGATCTACAGGGTTCATAGCAGAACCTCTAGTTTGAGGTCTTATACCTCTATGTCTATTTCTTCCTGCTTTACCAATAGAAATATTTGCAAAATCCTCATTACCAACAACACCGATTGTAGCCATACATTCACCCAAAATGTATCTCATCTCACCACTTGGCATTCTAAGTATTGAATACTTGCCTTCTCTACCCATTAGTTGTGCACTAGCACCTGCACTTCTAGCTAACTGACCACCATGACCCGGGTGTAATTCTATATTATGAACAACAGTTCCTATTGGAATATTCTTTAACTTCATAGCATAACCAAGTCTAATATCAAGCCCACCTTCAGCTGCAATAACCATATCACCAACACTAAGTCCGCTAGGCTGAATGATATATCTCTTCTCACCATCTTTGTAAGTAATAAGAGCGATTCTGCAGTTTCTATATGGATCGTATTCTATAGCACTTACCTTGCCTTCTATATTATACTTGTTTCTTTTGAAGTCTATAATTCTATATAGCTTCTTAGCACCACCCTCTTTGTGTCTGCTTGTAATTCTACCATTGTTATTTCTTCCAGCATGAACAGGAAGCTTTACTAATAATTTTCTAACACTTGGCTTAGCAGTTATGTTTTCTGAACTAAGGTTGCTCATAAACCTTCTGCTAGGCGTATATGGTTTATATGTTTTAATTGCCATCACTCACCCCTTACACTGCCAAAGATTCTATTTTAGCACCATCTGGAAGCTTCACATAGAATTTCTTAAAATCGCTTCTCTTGCCGATAACGCCACGGAATCTTTTCACTTTTCCACTTTGTCTTAAAGAGTTAATAGAAAGTGGAGTAACACCAAAATATTCTTTAAAAACCTCTTTTAGTTGTGTCTTGCTTAACTTTGGTGAAGTTTGGACCACTAAGACACTTTGCTCTTGAAGCTGAAGAGATTTTTCTGTATACATTATTGATTTAATGTCTGTAATACTTGCCATACTTAATCCTCTTTAGTAATAGATTCAAAAAGCGATTTTTCAATCACAACCGATCTAAATGTAGCAACCAAATACGCATTTAGCTCAGCACCATCAATCAAATAGCAATCTTTAATATTTCTAAATGACAAGAAAGTTTTTTCATCAAATAATGCTGATACAAATAATGTATTTTTTTGCTCTAATGATTTAAACATAGAGTAAGCATCTTTTGTTCTACCGCTTTCTATTTGAATCTTATCTACTACAAATAAAGTTCCGTTATTTGCTTTTTCTTGTAATGCATATTGCAATGCAAGTTTTTTTTGCTTTTTATTTACTTTTAGATTGTAGTTTCTATTGTTGCTAGGACCATGAGATACACCACCGCCAACGAACACGGGAGAAGTTATACTACCAGCTCTAGCTCTACCACCACCTTTTTGACTCCATGGCTTTTTACCACCACCGCTAACATTACCTCTAGTTTTAGCTAAAGCATTATTAGCTCTAATTGACGCTAAAAAAGATTTAACATATAGGTATAGGTTATGAGAGTTTATGCTTTTATAGCTCTCTGGTAAGTCAATCTCACCGCTTTTCTTTAAATTTTTATCTAAAATAATAGCTTTACTCATTTTACAACCTTTATCTTGCCAAATGCACCATTAAACCCCGGAACAGAACCTTTTAACACCAATACACCTTGCTCTTTATCAAAAGACACAATTTCATTTTGAACTGTTACTTTTTCATTTCCGTAATGTCCTGCCATTTTCTTACCCGGTTGAACACGACCCGGCCATTCACGATTACCTATAGAACCCGGCGCTCTGTGGAATCTACTACCATGTGCTCCAGGACCACCTTGGAAATTCCATCTTTTCATAACACCGCTAAATCCTCTACCTTTGGTATTAAAAGATACCTTAACTCTCTTGGCAGATTCTAACCCAGATAGATCCAAGTCTCCAGCTTCTGTGTTACTAACATCAATAGTCATAAATCTATTAAATTCTTTACTTAGACTATATTTCTTTTGTTGTCCCATGATAGATTTGTTTATAGTTTTACCTTGTTGATATGAAACTATAGCTCTATTATTTCCCAACACTTCGCAAACTTTAACTTGCTTTACCTTTAATAATGTAACTGGAATGCTAGGCTTAGCAATAGTTCTACTCATTCCAATTTTTTCTACTAAAAATTCCATCTATACCCCTTATTGACCCATTGAACGCACTTCTACATCCACTTCTGGTGCCATATCTAGCTTTGTTAGACTATCTACGGTTTCAGGTGTAGCAGAAACGATATCTATGATTCTAGTGTGAACACGAATTTCAAACTGCTCTCTTGAATCTTTATTGATGTGAGGAGATTTCAAAACTGTGTATCTTCTCTTTTTTGTAGGCAATGGAATAGGACCTCTTATTTCAGCTCCTGTTCTTTTAACAGCCTCTACAATAGACACGATAGAGCGGTCAAGCACCCTATGATCATAAGCTTTTAATTTTAATCTAATTTTTTCCATGAATTTTCCTTAAAAGAACTCATCAACAAAGTGATGTTAAAATCGTTTTGGAAGCTGAAATTATATACATATAACTATAATTTTGCAATACATTTTGACATTTTATTTCCTTTTTAAAAGGAAGAATATAAAATACGACAAACATAGAGGTGGTATTATGATTTTAGAAAAGTTATTCGAACAATATCCAAAAAATATATCAAAAATACATAGAAAAACAAACATAAAGCTACATGATAAAACCATATTATATGGGGCAAAAAACACAGGAAAAACTGACTTTATCCTAAATTACTTCAATAATTTTGAGCACAACAAAATGTATATAAATTTAAATAACCCAAAATTCAATCCACAAAAAGACATAGAAGAATTGGATAGTTTTTGCAATAAAATGGATATACAACTATTAATACTAGATTCATTTAATAATCAAATACAAAAAATACCAAACATAAATAAAACAATAATAATAAGCCAAACACCGCATAATATACATGATTTTACCAATATTGAAATGCCACCAATTACATTTAAAGAATATAGCAAAATACACAAATACAGCAGTGAAGAATCTCTAACAAACTATCTAAAATACGGCAATTTATTAGAAGGAGAATCTCTAAAGGAATATAAAAAAATAGAATTTTTACACACACTTGCAAATAACGAATCTAATTTTTGGATTTTGAAAAATCTAATCTTGCATTTAGGCTCTAAAGTATCAACTCACCAAATATATACAAAGCTAAAAAAAGAAGGAAAAATCAGTAAAGACAGATTTTATAGCTATACTAAATTCTTGCAAGATAGCAAAACTTTATTTTTATTAGAAAAGCTAGACCATAGTTCTGCAGCAAAAAAGTTATATTTCTATGACTTCACATTAAAAAACACTATAAGTTTTGATAGAAATTTCTCTGCACTTTTTGAAAATATGGTTTTTTTAGAGATTCTATATGAGTATCTAAATGGAGATATAAACACAATTTTTTATACTGATAAAATAGATTTTTACATACCAAAATACTCTCTAGGAATCGTATGTATGCCATTTATTCAAAACCATATACTAGAATCTAAGCTAAACAAAATAAGTAAAGAAAGAGAATTTTGTGAAAAATTCATAATAATAAGCCTAAATCAAAGTTTTATAGGAGAGAATCTAGGGACACCATATGAGGTAGTCCCATTTAATAAATTAAATACACATCATATAAGCCCGACATAATTACTGCTTCAAGCTTTAATATTAGCTTTTTTCTTAATATTTTTTAACCATATTTAAAATCTTAAATGGTAGTGAGAAATATTTTCCTTTTTTTCTTTTATTGTGTGCGTAAATACCAGCCTTACCTATCTCATATGAAATATTATAAAGATTATTTGGTATTTGTTTGTTTATAGTTTTGTTCAACATTATATATATACATGTAACAATAGGCACAATAATAGGTGAAAACACGAAAGAGATTCTAGTTAATTTATATAACATGAATCCTAAACTCACTTGAAAAACTTTATTTTCATCTGCTACTTGTCTTAATTTCTCTAATTCACTACAAAATATAGGTGTCTTACAAGCCATATCCCACCAATAATGCCCTAAAAAATTACCCTTCAAATCTACATAAATCTTTGAATCCACCCAAGGCTTATGGTGTGTATAAAAGTGCAAAATACATGGATTTGCCAAACTCTCACTTAGCTCTTCTTTTGTATATGCAATATTTGGCTTTTTGTGCTCTAGCGTATTTGCATTAATATACATATACACCAAAAGATTGTATCTTAAAGGAAGCTTTAGCGTCTTATGTAATAAAGAAGCATTTAAAATGCTTTGGTCATGTTCTTTTAGATTATAATTTTTAGCTATCATTAAAGATTCTTGCTCAATGCCCAACTTTCTCCAAGAATCCAAATCAACAAGTAACATACCAGAGTTAAAATATGTCTTAGCATAATCACCACATATACTAGGTAATTCATCATTCTTTGATACCAGCCTTCTATTATTATTTATATAATCATAAACAACCCCACACACAAGCCCTTTTTCTCTCATTACCTCCAAATATGAAAAAATCTCTCTAATATCACACAAACACAGCATATCAACATCTAAATACAATACACTAGGAATCCCTTCTAGCACACTACCTATTAGCAAACGATAGTAAGCTAGATAGTTTCCATTTAACTTTGGCACTTCATATCTAGCAAATACTTCATCGCTAATTATATGAATCTCCAAACTACAATGATATATTTTTGATAATTCCAAAATCATAGTTTCTAGTTTTTCTTTTATATTTTCACTTAATTTATCCATAAGAATATGAAAACAAAATGGCTTATCTACACGATTAGCAGAATAAACCATTGAAGTAATAAGCACTGATAGATATGGAATATAATTTTCATCACTATTAAATGCAATATGATAATTATCCAAGCATAATAACCTCAACAACTGAATCTTTTTTATATTCTTCTTCTCTTAACACAACAAGCCCTATCTTACATGAAGTAATCGGACAAAAATTGTTCAAAATAGCACTCAAAAAATCCTTCTTACCATCAAAATTAATGCAAAACTGACCATCTTTTTCCACTACATTACACACACGAAGCTCTAATCTTTTATCTTTCTTTGTTATATCAACTCCAAGCGGAACTCTAAGTACTAACCTTTGCATTGTACTTCCGCACATTTTAAGCAAAATCTCAACTACAAAAAGCTCAAAAGTAACCAAAGTTGCATTAGGAAATCCCGGAAGCCCAAAAAAATGCTTACCAAAGAATCTAGCATAAAGCACATGCTGACCGGGCTTGATTTTCACACCCTTAAAGATAACTTCTTCTTTTCTCTCATGTGCTATCTTGCTAATAAAGTCATAATCCCCAACACTAGCTCCACCTGTTGAGACAACTAAATCGCAACTCTTAAGTGCATCTTGCAAGGATTCTTCTATTAGCTCTTTATTGTCTTTTAGTATTGGATATAGCTTTGGGATTCCGCCATATTCCTTTACTTTTGCATATAGCAAATGCCCATTTGCATTGTAGATTCTATTCTCCAAACTACTTTGCTCTCCAAGCTCTAAAATCTCATCACCACTAACTAAAATACCAACTTTTGGCTTCTCATACACATTGACAAATACACAATTCAAACTTGCCAACAACCCAATATAATTTGCATTTAGACTAGTTCCCTTGCTTAGAAGCTTCTCACCTTTTTTGTAATTTGTCCCAATATCTCTTATAAATTCTCCAACTTCACTGCATTTTAGAATCTTTATCTTGTCTCCAATAACCTCTACATTTTCAATGGGGACTAAAATATCAGCTCCATGTGGCATAGCTGCACCAGTGAATGTCTTAATAGCAATTGGGGATTCTAGTGGAATAGTAGGAATTATATCCTTACCAGCAGGATTATCGTCTAATACTACAAACTCTGCATGGTTTTTAAATTTACTTGAAATAGCATATCCATCCATACTAGATAGTGGCACTTGTGGCATATTTATAGTTGCATAGATGTCATCTGCTAAGATTCTATTTAATGCATCATGCAAAAACACTCTCTCTCTACCTAGAATCTCAACTTTAGAATCTTCTAAAAGATTCAACGCCTCATCATACTCTATCTTTTCTCTCATAAAAGATGTCCCATTTTTTCTTTTTTTATCTCTAAATAATGACTATTATGTTTGTTGCACTGCACAATAATAGGCTCTCTTGTAACTTCTATCATATTAGAAAACACAGAAATCTTGCTTGGATTATTCGTAAGAAGCCTTATTTTTTTTAGTTTATAAAACTTAAAAATCTCTTCTACAACACTATAATCTCTCTCATCTTCTTTAAAACCAAGCTTCAAGTTTGCCTCAACCGTATCTAGTCCTTCATCTTGCAAAGCATATGCATTAATCTTATTAAACAAACCAATACCTCGACCCTCTTGTCTAAGGTAAATTACCATTCCATCATCTATTATCATCTTTAAAGCCATTTCAAGCTCGCCACCACAATCGCATTTCAAACTACCTAACACATCTCCAGTTAGACATTCTGAATGCACACGAACTAGTGGATTATCAGATAGATTCTTACTCTTTATCACCAAATGATCAACATAGCATGAATTTTCATTACATTTTTTTGTTTCTCTAAAACTTTGAATCTTAAAATCACCATATTTTGTTGGCAAATTTGCCTCATTAGATACTTGTATCATTATAAATCCTAAATTAATAAAGTGGCTGATAATAACATTTTTTTATTAATTTTGATAAAATTTACCAAAAATTAGGACATATAATGGATAAAAAAATAGTTGAAGTAACGACAAGGATACTTTCAAAAAACGATATTGAAGCCTCAAAACTTAGAGAATTTTATAAATCAAACGACATATTTACAATAAACCTAATGAGCTCACCTGGAAGTGGCAAAACAACTCTACTTGAATGCATAGCAGAAAACAAAATGCTAAACTTTAGCGTTGTAGAGGGAGATTTGCAAACAAATAGAGATGCTGATAGATTAAAGATATTTGGCATTAATGCACATCAAATAACAACAGGCGATGCATGTCATTTAGAAGCAAAAATGGTGCAAGAATCCATAGAGCAACTACAAAAAATAGAAAAAATACAAGAGTTTTTATTTATAGAAAATGTAGGAAATTTAGTCTGTCCTGCTAGTTATGACTTGGGGGCAAACATGAATATAGTGCTTCTATCCACTCCAGAAGGTGATGATAAGATTTTAAAATATCCAACTATGTTTTTATGTGCTGATGCTGTGCTAATTTCCAAATATGACCTAAAAGACTATTTTAACTTCAAAATAGAACAAGTAAAAAGCGATTTAGCAAAAATAAAAAAGGATATACCTTTATTTTTTATCTCAAAAGATAACAAAGATTCAATTAGAGAGTTTTGTAAATTTTTACAAGAACAAAAAGGAGAAAACTATGTGTCTAGCCATACCTTCTAAAGTAATATCAATAAACAAAGAAACAAACACCGCAACACTTGATACACTAGGCGTAAGTAGGGAAGCAAGTTTAGACTTAATGCAAGAAGAAGTTAATGTTGGTGATTTCGTGCTATTACACATAGGGTATGTAATGGGCAAGATAGATGAAAAAGAAGCAAAGCTATCACTAGAAATGTATGAAGAGATAATAAAATCAATACAAGAAGAAGAACAAGAACTAGATATAAAAGGTAGGTAGCGGAATCCCCACTAACCTATCATTTTACTAGGATCTACATATTTATTAAAATCTTCTTCGCTTATTAGCCCCAATTCTTTTGCACTTTCTTTAAGTGAGATTCCTTTTTTATGTGCATTTTTTGCTACTTTAGCTGCATTTTCATATCCTATATGAGGATTCAATGCTGTAACAAGCATTAATGAGTTATGAAGATTATGGTCTATTTTTTCTAAGTTTGGCTCAATACCCACTGCACAATGGATATTAAAAGAATGCATTGAATCTGCCAATAAATCTAAGCTTTGCAAGAAATTATAAATAATAACTGGCTTAAATACATTTAGCTCAAAATTACCCTGACTAGCTGCAAATCCAATGGCAGCATCATTCCCCATAACTTGCACTGCTACCATAGTAATAGCTTCACATTGTGTAGGATTAACCTTACCTGGCATAATTGAACTTCCTGGCTCATTTTCTGGAATTCTTATCTCTCCTAATCCACATCTAGGACCACTTGATAACCACCTAATATCATTTGCTATTTTCATTAAATTTGCTGCTAATGCTTTCATAGCACCATGGGTTGTTGTGATAGCATCATGACTTGTTAGTGCGTGAAATTTATTTGGGCTTGATACAAAGTTTATACCCAAAAGTCTAGTTAGCTCCTCACTTACTTTCTCGCTTAACTGCGGGTGTGCATTGAGCCCAGTTCCAACTGCAGTTCCACCTATTGCTAACTCTCTTAAAGTTGGTAAAGTAGCTAAAATCTGTACTTTTGAATGCTCAAGCATAGATAAGTAACCACTAAATTCTTGCCCCAAAGTAAGTGGTGTAGCATCTTGCAAGTGAGTTCTACCAATTTTAATTATGTTTTTAAATTCTTCTACTTTCTTTTTGAATGTCGCAATTAGCTCATCAATGGCAGGTATAAGTTTCTTTTCTACCTGCTCAACAGATACTATACTCATAGCTGTTGGGAATGTATCATTTGAGCTTTGACTCATATTTACATGATCATTTGGATGAACTAACTTTTCTTTTCTAAAATCACCGCCCATAATCTCTGTAGCACGATTTGCAATTACTTCATTTAGATTCATATTACTTTGCGTCCCTGAACCTGTCTGCCATATTGCAAGAGGGAAATTATCATCAAATTTACCAGCGATTATTTCATCACAAGCCTTAACTATAGCTTCTTTTTTATCATCAGGTAATTTTCCAAGACTATTATTTACAACTGCTAATGATCTTTTTAGATTTGCAAAAGCATATATTAAAGCTTTAGGCATTTTTTCAACGCCTATTTTGAAGTTTTCAAAGCTTCTCTCTGTCTGTGCCCCCCAATATTTATCGTTTGGAACTTTAATCTCTCCCATAGTGTCATGTTCAATTCTATACTCCATACCCTACTCCTTAATAAAGTTTATAAGGCATATTTAAACCAAAAAAACTATAAAGTTTGCTTATAGTTTCAAGAATAACTCAAGTGGATATTTTTTGCCAAGAGTTTTTAGATCCATATAAGCTCTTAGATTTATAAACTCGTTTTGCGCATGTGTGTTTAATCTTTCTTTTGCCTCATCAATCATTTCTAACTCTAATAACACATACATATAAGATAACTCTGCATTTTCATCTTTTGACGATAAAGATTCAAATATACCAACCCAAACTGGTGGTTCATATCTTTCTTTTAATTTATGTGCCAATGATACATAGTTATCTTTACTATAACCTACACTCATACAGATCTTGGCAATCTCTTCATTAGATAGATCAATTTTACCTGCTTTGCACAACTCCATTACAAAATCAGCTGTATTTTTATCAAACTTAACTTCATTTAAAAATCTCTTTGCGTCATTTGGCTCTGTCTCTAGAAGTTTTTTGAATGCCTCAAGCTTTATTTCATCTTTATATATTGATTTTTTTAAAACCTCAATTGCAAACTTGTTATCAATATGAATCTCATTTAATGTATTTTGTCTAATAAACGAAGAATCATTATTTGGATTAAATTTTTTTAGATTCACATACTCACCACGCTTCACATCACCAAGTAAAGCTATTAGCTCATCTAGTCTCTCATCACCACTCTTTAATGGAACACCATCTTTTATATCAAATGTTAAATTATGCAAAATTATAGATAGTGCTTTATAGCGGTTCATTTTTGGTTGCTTTAACGGAAATTCTTTGTTTAAAATTTGAGATTCAATTTGAGTTAATAATAATTTATAATCATTTTTATATGCTTGTCTCTTTTGCCATAGCCTAAAGCTACCACCTATCTCTAAAAAGACAACAACAATGAAAAACAAAAAAATAGGTATCACAAACCAAACTGCAATAGGAAGAGTTATTACACTATCCACAAACGGCACATTATAGCTATAACTATATCCACTTAGACTATATACATAAAGCCCAAGAATAATAATGAAAAATAACGAAGCACCAAAATAATATTTAAATTTCACTGCATATCCTTTTCTTTCTTTTCGATAATCTCTCTACACACTATACAATATTTTGCATGTGGTTTTGCTTTTAATCTCTGAAGCGATATTGGTTCATCGCACATTTCACAAATCCCATAATCACCATCATCTATCTTATCCAATGCTCTATCTATAAGTTCTAATTCTTTTTTGTGCTTTTCAAAAATAGAACTATCAAGCACATGTGCAATGCTCATTGCCACACAATCTGCTTCATCTCCTTTTTGTGTGTTTGCATACTCCATATCTAGCTTGTGTTGTTTATTGTTTTCCAATATCATTTGTCTATTGTTCATCAAAAGTTTCTTGAAGTTATCCAACTCCCTCTTACGCATTCCTCATCCTTTATTTATGATATGGGTGATTATTCAAAATACAAAATCCCCTATATATCTGCTCACTAAGTATTATTTTTGCTATTTTATGACTAAATGTTAAATCTGATAAAGATAAGTTTTCATCACATTTTTGTATAAAGTCATAGCTCAATCCATAAGCACCACCTATAAAAAATGAAATATCAGACTTGTCTTTTAGGTAATTTGCAAATTTAATTGAATCTACTTTTTTTCCATTTGGAGAGAGTGATATTTTATAGTCTTTTTCTCTGAAAACTTTTAAAAATTCCTTAGTGTAAATCTCCTGCGATTCGCTTTGATTCTGCCTTTGAGCTTCTTTTATGCCCTTTGACATTAAATTTACAAACCCTAACTTAACACCAAAATAATTAACCAATCCAATCTGTTCTTCGCACAAAGTATCACTTAAATCTTTTGTATTTTTAGCAATATAATAAACGCAAACTCTAACCACTAACTACACTTCAACTTTGAAATATTGCAATAACTTTGAAATAGTATTTTTCATATCCTTTCTTTGCACTATCATATCTATAAGACCATGTTCAAGCAAAAATTCAGCAGTTTGGAATCCATCCGGTAAATCAGCACCAATAGTTTGCTTGATAACTCTAGCACCTGCAAATCCTATCATAGCTCCCGGTTCTGCAATAATAACATCACCCAAAAACGCAAAAGAAGCACTAACTCCACCAAGAGTAGGATCCCCAAGAACAGATATAAAAGGCAATCTCTCCTCATGTAAAATATTTAACGCAGCTGATGTTTTTGCCATTTGCATTAAAGAATATGTAGATTCCTGCATTCTAGCTCCACCACTTGTGCTAAATATAACTAATCCCTGTCTTTTAGTAACAGCCCTATTTATGGCTCTAACAATTTTTTCCCCTTCTACTGACGCTAAAGAACCTCCCATAAAATTAAAGTTAAATATAACAATTTGTGCTCCAACACCATTTATGTTGCACTCACCACTAACCACAGAACTAGGTCTGCCTGATTTTTTGGCATATTCTTCTATTCTTTTTTTATAACTCTTTTTATCCACAAATCCTAGCGGATCTGTAGGAGCTAGATCCTTGTCATACTCTACAAAAGTCCCTTCATCACACAAAAGAGAGATTCTATCTTCTAAACTAATTTTCATATGGAAGTTACATTTTGGACATGTATAAATTTGAGCAATTATTTCTTTGTAATACATCAAAGCACTGCAACTAGGGCATTTAACCCAATGACTTGGTGCTTCTTGTGGTGTAGCTCTAGAATCTTTTTTGAAGTTTTTAAAAAAGTCGGCAAATCCCATTTTATTCCTTAAAACTGCAAATTTCAATAACTTGCAAATAGCATATATGATTTTATAGAATTACGAGTTAAATTACACTAAAACATAAAAGCAACATGGAAATTATAACTAGAGATTCAAGTTTTACTATTTTTAATGAAACATTCCAAGAATGCTACCACTCAACCAATGATGGAGCATATAATGAAACATTGTATAAGCATGTGATTCCAGCGTTTAATCACATAAAAAACAAACAACATATAAAAATTTTAGATATATGCTTTGGGCTTGGATACAATACCCTATGCTTTCTAAACCATGCACAAGAAAATCTATATCAAGGAACAATAGAAATACACTCGCCAGAGATAAACCTAATAGATAATTTATATACATACAAATATCCAAAAGCATTTGACCTAAATATCCTAAAGTCCCTATGCAAAACTCACTCCTATAAAGATAAAAAAACAAATGTATTTCTTCACATAGGAGATGCAAGAGATACCATAAGACGCTTTGTCCAAAATAATTTAAAATTTGACATAATTTTTCAAGACGCATTTAGCCCAATAAAAAATAAAAAACTTTGGAGTTATGAATACTTTAAGGACCTATATAAAATCACCAAAAAAGATTCAATAATTACAACATATTCTCTAAATTCCTCCATGCTATATAGTGCCTTTTTAGCTGGTTTTAAAAGCTACAAGCTTAAACATGACACAATAAAAGATTCGGTAATTATGTTAAAAAATACACTTAATGTAGATAATACTAAAGAAATTGATATAAATAATAAAATAAGAGTAAATAAAAGCTTAATTGGAATATATGATTAGAATCCACAAGGGATTCTAAGAAAGATTAGAAGTTGTATCTAGCCTCTAGTCTTAATCTATTTCTATCTTCATCTGGGTTATTGTTGCCATTTACATCCTTTGTATCTACTTCGGTAGTTAGCATAGCATAATAACCAGAGAATGTTAGATTCTTGCTATGTTTCCATCTAAATGTAGGAGTAATCTCTCTAAACTTAATTGTGTTTTCTACATTTGAAGCATTAAGTACTGGTGTATCAATTTTGTTCTCGCCAAATACACCTTCTAAACCAATTTTGAATCTATCCTCTAAAAAACCAAAGTTTAAAGCACCATAGAAAATATCTACATCAGCTGTTTTATTGTATCCATATTGTTTCATACCTGAAGCCGGTAATGCACTAAAACTAAAGCCAGTTGCAGCATTTTGATACCATATTTTACCAACACTTACATAAGCACCTTCATCTTCTAAAGATACCGCAGTTCCATCTTGGAAGTTTGTTATATAACCTAATTTTGCATCAAACGGTAATGAATAGTCAGCTCTTAAATCAGCACCAACCTCAGCAATTAATACATCGTTATCAGATGCTATATTAGGCACATTGACACCAGCTTCATTTTGAACAAATCCATATAAACCACCAAATACACTCTTATCATCATCAGCTAGCTGAGAAAATGCATATTGAAGCTTTGCGTTAAATAGGTTACCTTTCCATGATAATTCGCTGAAAATTAAGCTATCAACAGTATCATCAATGTGGAATCCCCAAACTTGAGCTCCTATGTTACCAAATGCAGTATCATTGTTATAAATAGCTGCTAGAGCATATAGCATTTTATCTACTGAAGTCTCATTTCCAGCAGCACCATTATGAACATCATTAATACTCCAAGAATCAAACACTGCAGCACCTAAAGTTAGATTGGGGATATCACTATTTAAAACCATGATACCAGTTCCCCTGTCATCATCTCTAGTATTTGTCACAGGAGTATTTAGCACTTGTTTACCAGCTATAATTGTAGTAGCAGTTGAATCAGGAGTGATAACAGCATAGAAGTTTCTAACACCAAACTCACTATCTTTACCAGCACCAAGTCCACTTCCTAAATATGGAATGGTAGTAGCATTACCATTGGTATCAGGAGCACCAGATATACCCTTACCATGATTTACATTTTGCGATTCGTTGTTGTATAAAATACCCAAATTAAAAGCAACATTATCCACAACAGGCGTTTTAAAATCAGCTACAGCCTTCCATCTATGTGTAGCATTGCCACCTTTAACACCTTCTACATTTTTTTGATTATCATATCTGTCATCATTATATCTATATCTTAGATAACCACTTACATCAACGCCCTTGATAGCCTCTTCTAAAGGTTGTGCAAAACTAGCAGTAGATAAAGCACCTAGTGCTAGGCTAGCAACTAAACTTAACTTTAAAAGTTTCATTTTAACTCCTTCATTTAATCTAAAAGATTATCCAAACATTATATTAACTTTCTACCTAAAAAGCAATAGAAGTTAAACAAATTTCTAATTATTTTGAACATCAACTAAACCTACAATATTTTCCCTGTTTTCAACCTCCATAATATCAACTTTATCCTCTTTTACAGCAACAAAAACTAAAGAAAATAATTTTTTCTTAGTATGCTCGGTATATACTTCATTTTCGTTGCTTGTTTCTCCACAAATTAGATAATGTTTATTACCCACTTGAATAAATTTTCTAAAATTCTTAAAATTTTTCAAATCTATATCTTCTAAACCATAAACCTCAAAGCTAAAATCACTATTCGTAGAAGCTATTATAGTCTTTGTATTATCAAATACTACACTAAATACTTCACTTTTGCTAGAGAATATTTGAGATTCTTTATGGAAGATACTGCATAACATATCTTGCAGCAATTCAGAATTAAATACATATGCAACACCACCTAGCAGTGCCTGCTTATCTTGTATCATACAATAAATAATAATTGTATTTTTATTTCCATACAGACTTGTAGATTCAAAATTAGACACTACAAAAGAACCAGAATGATGTCTTAGACTATCTAAGGCTACCTTTTCTCCGACATGGCTTGAATCATTATTAGAATTACCAATCACCTCACCATTCTTATCAAACAGCAACACATCATGATACAAACTATAACTATCCTTAAGTCTTGCTAATAGTGATTCTAGTTCATTAATAGTATTTGCCTGTATTTCATTCGTCTCATGCTTCTCTACTAGAGAGTTTCTAAATTCTATTGCATTTGTAATCCACATAGTAGACAACAAACTCTCTGCAAGCAATTCATTAACAGAGACAATAGAATACTTAGAATAATATCTAACTATATTAAATAGAGTTTCATAATTACTCTTTTGTATAGAAGTAGCAAGTTCCAAACAAAGTCCATTCATCTCTTCGCTTAGGATTCTTATATTATTCAAAATAGGATTAAGTGCGTAAGAATGTCTTTTTGATGCGATTATTTCACCGTTTATTACAACATCGCCAAGCTCTTCATTTATATTTTCGCTGTCAACTATGACTTCATCTAGCTCTTCTGTAATAAGTAGTGAAGTCTCCAAATCAAGCAAATAAGATTCTATTTCATTCTTTTCTTCTTTTTTTATATCAAATACAGACTGCAAAGGCACTATCCTGCACACACTCCAATGAGATACAAAGTCTATTTTGCTATCTATATTCTTGCTTGCTACCATATATACTTTAGATTTATACTCTGCAAAGGAGTAGTCTTTATTTACAATAAAATTAATAGAATGACCAACAGAAAATGACTTTGTAGAATCAGATAATAATATAGAATTTTTAGAATCTACCACTAAAAGCCTAGAATGTGCAAAGTGATAAGGAAACTGCTCTGATAATTCCTTAAATCTTGCTTCTAAATTCAAGACAAACACAATAACAACTAGTGGACTTTGTTCTCTTGCAATTCGTATTGGCGCCACAAAGTAAAATTCATTACTTCCATCTTGTTTGTAAAAATCTACCCTTTTGTAAAAGCACTCATAACTTTCTATTGAATCTGTATTAATAACATCAACACAACTAGTTTTTGGTGTTGCGTTGTATTTTAAGGATTGTATCAATCTACCATCGTTGCTATACAAAAGTATATCTTTATATCCACTAGCCGATGACATGAAGTTCTCCATGCATGATATTAGTTCTGTGGCAGTCTCAAACTCATTTGGCACTATGCGTGAAGAAATCTCAAAAACACGCCTACTACTAATAAATACAGATACATCTTCTAAAGATTTTTGAAAATAATCCCGTAGTACATCATTTGCAATTTGCATTGAAGTTTGTGCTTCTTCATATCTATTTAAAAAACTTTGATTCATTATAGTATTTATCAGCTTTTCTTGTAGATTCTCAAACTTCTCTTGTGTTTCTTCCATATAATCAAACAAATTTTCAGCAATATCTAAAGAACTTATTTTTCCAGTCAAAGTGGTCTTTCCAAGTAAGGTGTTCAAAGAAGAAAATTGTGATTGATATCTCTTTAAGATAGGCATATACCTGCTTAAAAGATTGATTGTTGATTGCTCCATAACTATCCTTAAAATACAAAGATAGCTCATTATATCATAAGACTTAAAATTATCCATAAAATGCAAAGCAATTAAAATTAAGAAAGAATGGTGCGGAAAAGAGGACTTGAACCTCCATGCCTTACGGCGCCAGATCCTAAGTCTGGTGCGTCTGCCAGTTTCGCCATTTCCGCTTTTAGTTACAGAAGTAAAATAAAGTCGTTATTTTACTTCATAATTCTTAATATAAAATTATTTTACGAATCAAAAACAAATTCTTTTAGATTTTTAAAATTTATTGTATTTTTTGGAAATTGCATACTTATGCAGTGTAAACTCCCATGTTGCCGTATCAAAATAGAGCAATCAATTGGTATTATCTTGTGATTTGGCAGAGCATTTTGCATTATACTTATGGCGTTTTCATCATTTTTATCATTATATATAGGCAACAAGAGAGCACCATTTATGAATAAAAAATTCGCATAAGTAGCGGGCAACCTATGATTGTTATAATATTTTGCAGAAGTAAAAGGAAGTTTTATTAAGTTAATCTTGTATGAGGAATCTTTTTTTATACACAACAATTCCTCTTCCATAGCTTTTAGAGATCCATAATGCTCGTCATCTTTATTGTCACATGAAATATATGCTATGGTATTTTTATTTATAAACCTAGCTAGAGTATCTATATGGCTATCAGTATCATCACCAGCTAAATATCCACTATTTAGCCAAATTATATCCTTTAAACCAAAATCTTTTTTTAGAATCTTTGCTAACTTCTTTTTGCTATAACTTGGATTTCTATTTTTCTCTAATAGACATTGTGTATTAGTAAGAACTATACCATCTCCATTGCTCTCTATACTTCCACCTTCTAAAATTATCTTTTTGGTTTTTATTTTGTGGTTAAAGATTCCAAATTTGCTTAATTTGCTTGTTATGTTATTGTCATAATTTGCTGGGAATTTTAACCCCCAACCATTAAATCCATAATCTAGAACTATATTTTTATCATCTTTGCAAATTGTAATCCCCCCAAAATCTCTAGTCCAAGTATCATTACTAGGAATCTCAATTAAATATAATCTATCTAACACATCAGTTTTTAACTTATGAATCTCAAAGTAATTATTAATATACTCCCTAGATTCATCTTTATTTTTTACAATTAAAATACAACTCTCACAACACAAAACCTCGTAAATAATCTTGCAATACACATCTCTTACCTCATCTAAATAAGCACTCCAATCAGAATCTTCATGAGGGAAGCTAAATAAAATACAATCTTGATATTCCCATTCAGCATAAAATCTTTTCATTAGTTACTCTTTTTTAAAAAATTGTCGATATTATTATAATAAATTTATTAACGGAGGAAGTTATGGCAATTACATCATTAAATAACAACAACACTTTTAATGCAAATACAAAAGACTTTAACACAGCAAATAGTTTCAATAGCAATAATACAGACAAAATAAAAGAGGTGGCCTCCAACTTAGACGCAAAGTCAATAATGAATGGCTATACTATGCAATTTGAAATCTCCATCACTCAAATTACTATAAATTTCGGAATCCAAAGTGGAATCGGAAACACAGCAAGTGGCAAACCAATGCCAACTTTAGATGATATTTTAAATGGTGTTGGACTAAGCGATATAGGTTATAATGGAAAACCTATTAATCAATTAACACAAAAAGAAGCACAAGAGCTAATAAGCGAAGATGGATTCTTTGGTGTGAAAAACACATCAAATAGGATTGCTGACTTTGTCCTAGCAGGTGCTGGAGATGATATAGAAAAGCTAAAACAAGGCAGAGAAGGCATACTAAAAGGCTATGAAATGGCAGAGAAGGCATGGGGAGGAGAGCTACCTGATATAAGCAAAGAGACGATACAAAAAGCATTAGAAAAAATAGACCAAAAAATCTCTTCACTAGGTGCTAATGTCCTAGAGCAAAATGCGTAATGATTCTAAGCATAGAGAGTAGTTGTGATGATAGCTCGATAGCTATCACACGCATAAAAGACAAAAAGCTAATATTCCACAAAAAAATATCCCAAGAATCTTCACATAAAGACTATGGCGGTGTAGTCCCTGAACTAGCAAGTAGATTACACGCAAAATTACTTCCACAGATTCTAAAAGAATGCAAAGAATTTTTAAATCAATTAAAGGCAATAGCAGTAACGACAGAACCCGGTCTTAGCGTAACTTTACTTGAAGGTGTGGTTATGGCTCAAAGCCTAGCTTATGCACTAAATTTGCCACTAATATCAGTAAATCACCTAAAAGGACATATATACTCTTTATTTTTAGAAAAAGATTCAATCTTTCCACTTGGAATCTTGCTTGTATCTGGCGGACATACCATGCTACTAGAATCAAAAGGACTAAATGAAACAAAAATAATTGCACAAAGCATTGATGATAGCTTTGGGGAAAGTTTTGACAAAGTTGCTAAAATGCTATCTTTAGGATATCCTGGAGGACCGATAGTTGAATTAAGAGCTAAAATGGGCAATGCAAATATCAGCCTCCCACAACCATTAAATAACAAAAATAATCTAGCATTTAGCTTCTCTGGGCTAAAAAATGCCGTAAGATTAGAAATAGAAAAAAATACAATCAATGATAATTTTATTAACGATATTTGTGCCTCATTTCAAAAAGTTGCAATTTCTCACATAGTGCAAAAGTGCAAAACCTTTTTTGAATTAAACAAACAATCAAATACATGGCAACACTTTGCTATCGTAGGTGGTGCTAGTGCAAATCTATCTTTAAGAGAACAAATTCAAAACCTAGCAGATTCATATAATAAGCAATTACTACTAGCACCTCTAAGCTTTTGTTCTGATAATGCTGCAATGATAGGTAGAGTGGCAGTTGAATCTTATCTTATAGGCGACTTTGTAGATATAAAAGACATAAAGATAACTCCAAAGATTCAAAGCTTTTAAAATTAATTTTTCTTTTAGCAAAATTATTTAAAAATTGAAACTTATCTATTTTTAAAAAAGGAAAAAATATGGTTACTTTTAAAGGAAATTCTGTAAATCTAAAAGGACAAAATATAGAAGTTGGAGCAAAAGCACCTAAAGTAGAGCTTGTAGCTGGTGATTTAAGCTTAAAATCAGTAGGTGGTGCTAGTGGAAAATACCAAATAATAAATGTAGTGCCTTCATTAGATACTGGGGTATGTGCTACACAAACAAGAAAATTCAATGAAAAAGCATCATCTCTAAACAATGCTGAAGTATTTGTAATCTCTCTTGACTTACCATTTGCACAAGGAAGATTCTGCTCTACTGAAGGGATTAGCAATGTAGTTGCACTAAGTGATTTTAGAAGCAAAGAATTTGGTGAGAAATATGGTGTAATTATTGATGGTTCTCCACTAGAAGGACTGCTAAGTAGAGCGGTATTTGTGGTAAATCCAAATGGAGAAATCGTGCATAAAGAAATAGTATCAGAAATCACAACAGAACCAAATTACGAAGCTGCTCTTGGTGCTATTAAATAATGTTTTTATACCTGCATGGATTTAGAAGTATAGGAATGTGCTATAAGGGGAGGATAATCTTCTCTAGCCTTCCTAATTCTATTTTGCCAGACTTGCCATATGTCCCAAAATTAGCCATAAACCTAGCAGAAAACATAATAAAAAACAACAATATAAAATGTATTATAGGTAGCTCATTAGGTGGATATTATGCTACATTTCTAGCAGAAAAATACAAAATAAAATCAGTCTTAATAAATCCTGTAATAAATGCCTACAAAACACTACTACCTGCTATTGGCACAATACCTATATCATATAACAAACAACACTTCTTTTGGAGCTTGGACTTGGTAGAGAGCTTAAAGGATTATAAAACAAATAACATAAACTATGAACTTTATTTACTACTCTTACAAAAGGGCGATAATATCCTAGACTACAAAGAAGCACAAGAGAGATTCAAAGATTCAAAAACAATAATTGAAGATGGTGGAAGCCATAGATTTGAAAACTTCCAATCAAAAATAGAAATTATTAGAAGCTTTGCAAACTCCTAAGATTCGACTTCTTTAAAAGTAATTATAAACTCACTTCCAATCCCAACTTCACTCTTTACATCTATTGTTGCATTGTGATATTTTAGTGCAGTATCAACTATCGATAGCCCAAGCCCACTACCTCCAAGCTTCTTACTCCTACCCTTATCAACACAGAAGAATCTCTCAAAGATTCTAGGTAGACTATCTTGTGGAATCCCTATTCCTGTATCTTTTATGGATAGTTTTATTGCGTCATTTTCTTTATGCAATGTAATTAGCACTTCTCCATTTGGTTTGTTATATCTTATTGCGTTATGACATATATTGAAAATACTATCTTCTATTAAATCTTCAACGCCAAAAATATGGCAATCACAAACATCAAGCTTAATTGTCACTAGGGCACCTTCTGCAATCAAGCTCAATCTCTCACTCACTCTCTCAACTATATTTTTTAAATTTATACGAATCTTCTTTAATCTATCTTCCTTCCCTTCATCAAAGAATGATATTTTAAGGATTTCATCAATCATGGACAAAAGTCGTCTAGATTCACAATAAATCCTATCTACAAAACTATCTAAATCCTCTTTTGCTACTAACTTATTTCTTATCATCTCACTACTTGCAAGAATCGAAGTAAGGGGAGTTTTTAGCTCATGTGTTACATTTGCACTAAATTCTCTTTGAAGTTTTTGGGCTATCTTTTTTTCTGTTATATTGCGTATTACAATCACCATTCCTTTAAACTTATTCTTTGAAATAATCGATGATAAGACTACTTCACATTCATAATGTGCAATTTTTAATTGCAAAATTTTATTTTCTTGTTGTTTGTTTTTTTTGAATTCCTCTAATGCTTCTAATGCTATTTTTAAAAATGTGCAATCAGATAACTGATATATACTAAGAGTAGATTCTATATCACTAAAATATAAAGATACACTTTTATTGACGCTTAGGATATTTCCATGTCTATTTAGCCATATAATGCCATCGCTCATATTTTCTATTAATAGCAATATTTCTTTTTGCTTTTGCTTTATTACTTTATTTTGAAATTTTATTTTTTTTACAAAACTATGCAATTCTTTATATGAGCTATCCTTGCTCAAACTATCAATATCGCATTCAATAATTGGCTTTAGAATTTTTCTTGTAAGGACTTTTGCAAGTAAGAGTGATAGAAACAAAAATGCAAAAAATTCAACAATAAAATATGGCATAAATCTTACTATGGAGCCAAAAAGATAATCGTGAGTATTTGATAGACGGATAATTAAATTATCATGCATTAGTGCATAATATAGGGTTTTTTCTTGTAATGTATCTGAATACCTAATGCTCTTAGCAACCCCATTTTTAAACGCTTCTTGCACCTCATGCCTTAATATATGATTGTCTAATTTAGATATATCTGCAAAGTTATCATACAAAACCTCGCCATCATTGTTAATAATAGTCAATCTATGATGACTTATATATTTTAACTCGCCATTTATGTATTTATTAGCAGAATCTTTTACTTGTTTAGCACTGGATTCTAACTTTAAAAACAACTCTCTTTCCAAAAAAGCTTCAAAAGAAAAAATCAAAAAAATATTAACAATAAGCAACAATAAAAAACATGCACTAAAAATAGAATAAAAAATTTTCTGTTGCATTATAGAACTTTTGAGAACTTATAGCCAACACCACGAATCGTTTTTATATGCTCACCAAATGAACCAAGCTTTTGACGGAGTGTCTTTATATGTATATCAACCGTTCTACTCTCACTATTATAATTATCCCACAATAACTCTAATAACTCATCTCTGCTAAATGCCCTCTCCATATTTTGCAAAAATAATCCAAGAATCTCAAACTCTTTTAGTGTTAGTTCTATTTTTTGGTTATCTATCTTTACGCTATGATTTATACTAGAGTAGCTTAAATTTTTAAAGACTATATCATCTTTTGTTGGTTTATTTTTAGCACTTCTTCTAAGCATAGCCCTAATTCTAGCTAGTAGCTCCATTACTCCAAAAGGCTTTGTAATATAATCATCAGCCCCCAAATCAAGTCCCTTGACCTTATCAAACTCGCTATTTAAAGCACTAAGTAATAGCACTGGGATATCTTTTGTTTTCTCACTTTTTTTAATATCCTCTAAAATCTTAAACCCACTTTGTTCTGGTAACATAATATCTAGTATTAACACATTTGGTATTTCGCTTTTTAGAGATTCTTTTAATGCTTTTGGTTCGCCAAATCCTTTGGCTTCTATGTTTTGAGATTTTAGTGCATATAATATAAGCTCTAAAATTGACTTATCATCTTCTAATATATAAATCACTAGCTTCCTTTATCCAAATCTTCCATTTACATAATCTTGTGTTTTTTTGAATTTTGGTTTATTAAATATTTTATCCGTATCATCATATTCCACAACTTCACCAAGCCAAAAAAATGCTGTTTTATCAGAGATTCTCGCAGCTTGTTGCATATTGTGTGTAACTATTATTATAGTGTAGTCTTTTTTTAATCTAGTAATTAACTCTTCGATTTTTAGAGTAGATATAGGATCTAAGGCGCTTGTAGGCTCGTCCATTAATATTACTTGTGGTTTTATAGCTAGAGTTCTTGCGATACACAGCCTTTGTTGTTGCCCCCCACTAAGCCCTAATGCACTTTCTTTTAACCTATCTTTTAAGTCGTCCCACAAAGCAGCATCTTTTAATGATTTCTCCACAATATCATCTAATTTGCTTTTGTCTTTAATGCCATGCGTTCTAGGTCCAAAGGCAATATTGTCATACACACTCATAGGAAATGGGTTTGGTTTTTGAAATACCATTCCGACCTTTTTTCTTAAAGTAATTACATTACAATCTTTATAAATATTTTTACCACAATAAGAAATTTTACCTTGAACAACACAATTATCAACCAAATCATTCATTCTATTTAAAGTCTTTATAAATGTGGATTTGCCACAACCACTAGGACCTATAAAGGCTGTTACCTTGCCTTTTAGAATCTGCATATTTATATTTTTCAATGCATGAAACTTACCATAATAAAGATTCATATCTTTAATGCTGAAACAATATTTCTTATCCATATTAAGCCTTAGTTAGTTTTTTTGCTATGAAATTTGATAGCAAATTTATAAAAAATACGATTATAATTAACACCATAGCCGTGCTATATGCTTCATTTACATGCAATCCTTCGCTAGATATCGCATACATATGCACACTTAAAGTTCTACCAGAATCCATAGCTGATGCCACCTTAGCAACACTGCCTGATGTGTATAGCAATGCAGCACTCTCACCAACTATCCTGCCAATACTAAGAATAACTCCAGCTAAAATACCCGGAATAGCAGCAGGAACCACAATAGCAAAAATCGTCCTAAGCTTCCCAGCTCCAAGTGCAAAACTTGCTTCTCTAAAGCTCATAGGTATTGCCCTTAATGCTTCTTCAGAGCTTCTTAATATAAGTGGTAAAATCATAATTGCCAAAGTTAAAGCCCCAGCAATAATACTAGTCTTAAAGCCAAAATAAATAACAAATGCTAAATATCCAAATAATCCATATACAATACTTGGAATCCCCACTAATGCATCAGAACCTATTCTAACTACTGCTAATATTTTACTCCTTTTATTTCCATATTCACTCAAAAATATCGCACCAAAAAGCCCTAAAGGAAGTGAAATAGACAATGCAATAACAATCATATGCAAAGTATTAATAATAGCAGGCATCATTGATACATTCTCGCTATTATATTCCCAAGCAAACAAATCCCAAGAAATATAAGCCAAACCATTATAAAAAATAAATCCAATAAGCAATAAAAACACTAAAAGCACCGTAGCCATTGAAAACTTCATTGCTAATGATAAAATAAGTGATACAAGATCAGTTCTTAATTCGTTCATCGTCTATCCTTGCTTAAAAGACCAAAACTAGCATTTATAAGCAAAATAAATACAAATAAAGTAACTGCATTTACAATCAGCACTTCTTTGTGTAAATCAGTGGCATAGCCCATCTCAAGAACAATGTTTGTAGTTAGCGTTCTTACCCCATCTAAGACGCTATGCGGTAATTGCACTTGATTGCCTGCTACCATTATTACGGCCATTGCCTCACCAATGGCACGCCCCACACCTAAAATCACAGAAGATAAGATTCCACTTTTTGCTGCTTTTAAAGTTACAAAGAATACGCTTCTCTCTTTTGTTGCACCTAATGCTAATGCACCTTCGCAATAACTCTTAGGCACTGAATCTATAGCAGCTTTTGACACTAAAATTATAGTTGGCAATATCATTATTGATAGCACTAAGGAAGCTGCCAAAATACTCTTACCAGATACCCCACTAAATACATCTGCTAAGAATGGCACAATAACAACAAGCCCAAAAAACCCATACACAACACTAGGTATAGCACCTAATAGCTCAACTGTAGGAATTATAAATTTAGACAAACTTTTTGGGCAGAATTGAGAAAGATAAACCGCACTCAAAACTCCCAAAGGCACACCTATAAAAATAGCTAATGCAGTAACATAAATACTGCCTATAATCATAGGAAAAATACCAAATATTTCATCTAGAGGATACCAATCAAACCCAAATATAAATTCCAAAACACCAATAGAAAAAAGTGTAGGAATAGCATTAGCAAACAAAAATATACATATCATTGCTAATGCTAATGTGGATACTATGGCACAAAAGGCAAAAATACCTTTAAAAAAAATCTCTTTAAAATACATTACTTAACTTTATCCCAAGTAGTAATATTTCCCAAAAATATATCTCTAACTTGCTCTTTACTCAAAGAAGAGATAGGATTTTCTTTATTTACAATAATTGCCAAACCATCAATAGCTAAAATCTCATAACTAATTCCTTTTTTAGATTCGCTTTCTTTTATTTCTCTTGATACCATTCCTAAATCAGCAATTCCTTCAACCACAGAATTCACCCCTGTTGTAGAATCTGATTGCTGAATCTCTATTGTTGCATTTGGATTAATCTTTGCATAAGATTCTTTTAGTTTCTCCATTAGAGGCGTTACAGAGCTTGAGCCTGCTATTACTACCTTGCCACTTGGTTTATTTCCTGTATATGGAGCACTTGCATTAGAAATATATCCAGCTTTTTCTACAACAGCCTTTGCGTCAGTTGATAGTATGTAGGAAATAAAATCACTCAAAAGTGGATTCCTATCACCCTTAGTTACAATATGGAATGGTCGTGAAATAACATAGCTTTTATTTTGTATGTTTTCTACACTTGGTGCTTTACCATCTATACTTACTGCCTTTACTTTATCATTTAAAGATCCAAGAGAAATATAGCCTATTGAATTTTTAGAGTTTGATACACTTGTTATCATTACTCCTGTTGAGTTTGTAACCTCTGCACTTTTTGAAGTTGCATCAATTTTCTTACCCTTTACTTCTCTATGAACTTCAAATATTTCTACAAAAGCCCCTCTAGTTCCTGAACCCATTTCTCTTGAAATAGGATATATATTTTCTGCCATTAATGCACTTGCACACAATGACAAAGAAACAAAACCTAAAAGTATTTTCTTCATAAGAACTCCTAAAAATTTAAGTCTATGAAGTATAGAAAAAAATTGTAAAGTTTAAAAAGCAGATTTGTAAAGTTTGAGTAAAAGAAGATATGACCTCCAAAGGAGGCCAAAAAGACTACTGAAGTAATCTTAAGATATTTTGCTGTGCAGCATTTGACTGACTCATTGCATAGCTACCAGCTTGAGCTAGAATGTTTAGGTTAGAGAAATTAGCTGACTCTTGAGCGAAATCCACTTCTCTAATTCCAGATTCAGCAGATTTTACATTCACTTGAGTGATTGTAATATTGTTGATTGTTGATTGCATTTGTTGTTGAACAGAACCTAAGTCTGATCTAATTTGGTCTAATTGCTTAATAGCTGATTCTGCGATATCCATCATTAACATTGCTCCATTTAAAGTTGTAACACCAGCACCTAGATCTCCACCAAAACTTGCGTTTCCACTATTTATACCTACATTTGCACCGATAGCAGATTTTACATTAGCATCGAAGATTCCTTTTGAATCCCTTAATGTGGTTGTAGCTTCAGCGGCACCAGAAACTGCAGCAACATTACCTGTAAGTGAATAGTTAATATCATTTGAACCTAATCTAGTAAGTGTTAGAGATCCAACTGTCGTTCCAACTGAAATACCAGCAGCAGATACGCCTTGACCTCCTATGTTAATAGCTCTACCATCTGTAGATCTTAGAACCAATGATCCATCTTCAGCAATTGATGCTTCAACACCTGTTTCTTCTTTCTTAGCATTGATAGCTTGAACAAGTCTTCCATCTCTATCAGCACCAGAAATTTCTTTAATATCACCAATTTTAACACCATTAATAGTAAGTGAAGTAATATCACCACCACCAATAGCTGTCCCTTGAACTTGAACCTTAGCTTCAGCTCGCACTCCACCTAAGTTATCAGAGTTTTTATTAATTACCTCTGCTAATGCACCCAAACCTGTTCCAGCAGATGTAGAGATAATAACTGACTCCAAAGCTACATCTTTTCCGCCTTTAGCTTGTTGGAAAGTCATACTTGAAGTTCCAGTAGCACTAAATTTCAGTGTCTCACTTCTAACATGTCCAATCTTATCAGAACTTGTAGCACCAATACTTGCTCTAATTGTTTGGTTAGAATAAGCACCAACTTGGAATTCTTTGTTTGTAAATCCACCAGCTAGTAGGTTAAGACCATTGTATGATGTTGTACCAGCGATGTTATCTAGCGATTCAATTAGCCTATTGATATCCGCTTGGATCGCAATTCTAGTTTGAGTTGTTTGACCGTCTTGAGCTGCTTGAGTAGCCTTAGTCTTAATTGTATCTAGAATCTTTATTTGCTCATCCATTGCCTTATCTGCAATTTGGATAATACCCATACCATCATTACCATTTCTGATTGCTTGACCTAGAGCATTTGCTTGAGATCTCAAACTATCAGCAATAGCCATACCTGAAGCGTCATCTTTAGCAGAGTTAATTCTTAAACCTGAACTTAACTTTTGCAAAGAACTTGCTAGGTTTGTTTGTGTGAATGTGCTTTGAGCATGTGCGTTTAACGCATTAACATTGGTATTGACTTGGAAAGCCATTTTAAACTCCTTTTTATTTGTGCCTTACCTTCCTTGGCTTAGCATATTTTAAATTTAACCTTACAAGTTAAGTTTTACAACCTTCTTGTGTGGTTATGTGATTATATCGGATATATTTTTTAAAACTTTATATACTTGATACAAAATTTTTCAAACTTCCTATTTTTTCTATTTTGCACTCTACTAAATCACCACCTTTTAGAAATCTTGGCGGATTAAATCCCATACCAACCCCGCTTGGTGTGCCAGTTGATAATATTGTCCCACTCTTTAGCTTCATAGCATGTGATAGCTCATAAAGCATGAAATCTATTTTAAAAATCATATTTCTTGTATTACTATTTTGCCTTAGCTCACCATTTACATAGCATTGTATATCCAAAGACGGAATCTCATTATTAAATTCATCCTTACTAACGATACAAGGTCCCATAACACAACTACCTTTTAGACTTTTGCCAAAATAAAATTGCTTATATCTCTTTTGTAAATCCCTAGCAGAAATATCATTAATAATCGTATAGCCAAAAATACTATCTAAAACCTCATCTCTGCTTGGTTTATAAATATCCTTGCATAAAATAACGCCTAATTCCACTTCATAATCAAGCATATTTGTAATATCGCCATTAAGAGGAATCTCACCAAATGGAGATACCATCTCATCTACACGCTTTGAAAAATACACAGGATAGTCTCTTGTCTCAAATTTCTCTCCTTTAAAAGTTGCAGATTCTTTTGCATGTTCTAAATAATTTACCCCAACACATAGGACATCTTGCAATGGAGAGATAATTGGAGAGAGAATCTCTACACTATCTATACTGATCCCTGCCTTGTTTGAACCACTCTTTAGTCTAACTAGAACCTCTTGTGAATAATTTTGCAAAAACTCATTCATGGTTGTAAATTCTAAAAGAAAATCACAAAAAGAATAGCACATATCATCTACTAAGATTCCGCAATACACTTTACTTTGATATTTGTAGCTTACAAACTTCATAATCACCCCTTAAAGTTATACCCATTAATATATCATTCTTAAAGCAAATATAAAATCTATTTTGGATAAATTAACTTCAATGTATAAAATCAGTGCTTTGGAGTGGTAATGAATCTTTCAAATCTTACAGAAGAAAAATTAAAAAGCAAGATAAAAGATTTGTATTTTGAAGATTTCAATTATTTCGGGGACAAGATTGACTTTACCATCACACAAAATCTCGGAATCTTAGGTGAAATCAATCTGCTATGGGCAGAGGCAAAAAATGGCAAAGACTCTTGTATATATAAGTCATTTATCCAGCTTATTCTCACTATCGGAAAATATCGCTACAACACACAGCAAACCCCAAAATTCTTAGGTGCATTTGACGCAGAGAAGTTTGCATTTCTACCCTTTTCGTGTATCCAAGAGGTTTTTTATCAAAATGACATCAATTGGAGTATCACCCCAAGCAATCACAAAACAGAGCAATTCCAAACCCTCCTAGAAAGTCTAAAGCTAACATTAAAAAACGAGATAATTCTATTCTCCTATGAAAACCAAAGTAAAGAACTTATAAACTTCATCACCCAAAACCTCACTACCGATGAAATCAATAAATACGAGATAGACAAAAACAACTTTGTCAGTGTGTATTTTAAATGGGTAGAGGTTGTTAAGAATAGCATTAGCATTGATTGGGAGAGAGCCAAGCAAGTAGGAATCCTTGATGCTGATTTTTACCTTGCAGATTTGCTTTCACTGGATAACTCAACCATCACTGATAAACTCTATACAATCCTTAGAGGCTCTTACTATGAGTTCAACAAAAAGCTTACATTCCTAGGCACACAAACCAATGAAATCGCAAATTTCAAAGATTCCCAAAAAGCTCATCAAAAGTTTTGGAGTGTGTATAAACGCCCTCCAAGAGAGGAGTTTTGGGAATACATTATAGAGCGGAGGGATTTGCTTGTCGCTCAAGATGTGAGAGAACGCAAAGGAGCGTTTTTCACTCCTTCAATTTGGGTGCAAAAATCCCAAGAATATCTAGCCAAAGCTTTGGGTGAGGATTGGCAAGAGGAGTATTATATATGGGATTGTGCGGGAGGGACGGGTAATCTCCTCTCAGGGCTTAGCAATCCTAGAAATATCTTTTGCTCCACGCTTGATAAGCCCGATGTTGATGTCATCAAAGAGCGGATTAAAAATGGAGCAAATCTCTTTGAAAATCATATTTTTCAGTTTGATTTTCTCAATGATGAGTTTTTTGATAAAGTCGATGAAAAGGGCAATGTCCTTACAGAATCAAAAGTCCCCAAAAAACTCCAAGAGATTTTAAAAGATGAGAAAAAGCGTCAAAAGCTTGTGATCTATATCAATCCACCTTATGCGGAGGCAACAACAGCCTCACAGGTTACAAGAACAGGAAAAAACAAAGATCTCGTTGCAAGAGGCAATAAAATTTGCCAAAGATACAAGGAAATACTAGGTAAGGCAAACAATGAGCTTTTTGCTCAATTTTTTATAAGAATCTATACTGAAATCAGTGGTTGTATTTTGGGGTGTTTTTCTACACTTAAATATCTCAACTCGCAAAACTTCATCAAATTTAGAGAAACTTTTAAAGCTCATTTTTTAGAAGGTTTTATCGTTCCAGCAGATACTTTTGATAATGTTAGAGGGCAATTCCCTATTGGATTTTTGATTTGGGATACAAAACAAAAAGAAACAATCAAAAATGTAAGACTTGATATTTTTGACAAAAATGGACGCTTTTTAGGACAAAAGGGTTTTTGTGGTGAAAGAGTTAAGAGTATAAATCAGTGGATCAAGAGATATGATGATAAGAAAGCAAAAGAAGTTTTGGGATATATGGAAAATCCCACGCCTGATTTTCAAAATACAAAATTCTTATGTATCATCAACAAAATTGGCACAAGACACAATAACTATTATGCTTTAAGCAAAACTTCCCTTATTTTTGGAGGAATTTACTTTACAATCCGTCAAGCAATTCCAGCAACTTGGCTCAATGATAGAGATCAATTCTATGCTCCAAACTCACTATGGGAAGAAGACAAAGAGTTTCAAAGCGATTGCTTGGCTTTTGCTCTGTTTCACGGACAAAACCGCATCACAAGCACAAATGGCATAAACCACTTTATCCCCTTTACAGAATCCGAAGTAGGAGCAAAGAGTGCGTTTGAGAGTAACTTTATGACAGAGTTTATAAATGGCAAAATAAAGCTAGATGATATAAACAGCTTATTTACAGAATCTAAAATGAGCGAAAAGCTAGAGTTTAGCCCTGAAGCAAAGGTAGTTTTTGAAGCAGGAAGAGAAGTTTATGCTTACTATCACGCACAAGACTTTAGAGCTAAGCCTTATAATGTAAATGCCTCACTCTATGACATCAAAGAGTTTTTTCAAGGAAGAAATGCAAAAGGAGTGATGAATCCACCAAGCAAAGCAGAAGATCCTCACTACAAATCCCTAATTGCCACCCTTACAGAATCCATAAACACCCTAGCTAAAAAACTAGAACCAAAGATTTATGAATATGGATTCTTAAGAGAATAAGCAAATATAAAATTTATTTTGGATAAATTAATAAATCTTTAGTTTGGGTAATAATCATGGATAGTTTGAAGGAATTTTTTGGCGATGTTTTTCCATTGCATAACTTAAAAATCTTAGATTCTAGCAATGCTTCTAATCTTGCATCTATTATTTTAAGTTTAGATGTAGATTCATTTAATATATTTTGGGAGACAAACACAATAAGTGATATTTCTAACAAATACCTAAAAGGTGAGCTAAACTACAAATTAATAGAGCAAATGCAATATGGAATCTTGCTAGACTTACAAAAAGACTCTATAGATATTAAACTAATAGAAGAAGTAACAAACAATCTACTAACCCTAAAAAACAATAATTTATTGTCAAATAAACGACATGATACACTAATACGACTCTTAGAAAAAATAAAACTACACAAACTACAACAAACACAGGACATAAAAGAAAGCACAATAAAATTTGTAAATTTTTTTGATGAATCTTTAGAGCTTATAAAAGAGCAAATAGACACGATACAAAATAAATGTGAAGTAAATGATATAACAAAGAATGATTTTATAGAAATAATCAACAAAGCCAAAAATCAACATTTTAAAATCGGTATAGCAGGAATTTTAAGTGCAGGAAAAAGCACACTAATAAATGCTCTACTAAAAGAAGAAGTACTAGGCAGTAGCACAATCCCAGAGACTGCAAGTCTAACTATCCTAAGGTATAGCGATAATAAAAAAGCAGAAATAACATTTTGGAATACACAAGAATTCAAAGAACTGCAAAAAACAATAAGCAATGAAACACTAGAGCTACTAGATACAGAATCTTTTAAAGAAAAAATACAAAGCTACATACAAGATACAACAAAAACAATAGAAGTAAAAATAGATGAGCTAAAAAACTACACTTCAGCAAATACAAGTGATAAATTATGCAATCTAGTCAAACAAACAACGCTATACACACCACTAGAGATTCTAAAAAATAATGTAGAACTAATAGACACGCCCGGACTTGATGATCCAATAATCCAAAGAGAAATAATCACAAAAGAATACATTAAGCAGTGTGATTTATTGCTATATGCGATGAATGCCTCCCAAAGTGCTACACAACTTGATATTGACTTTATTATTTATGTGCTAGAAAACACAAATATATCTAGAATCTTAATTATCCTAACACATGCTGACTTATTAGAAAAAAGGGAGCTAGACTTAGCCTTTGCATACACAAAAAGTAGCATACAAAAACAACTCTTAGACAAAATACCACATACAAAAGCTATGCTAATGATAGAAAGACTTGATTTTATATATCTAGCAAGTTATCCTGCACTACTTTGTAATACAAATCCAAAAAAAGCACAAGAAAAGGGATATACACTAAAAGATTCAAACCTACAAACACTAGAAAACTATCTTAACTCAACACTGCTAGGAAGCAACAGCACAAAAGCCAAAGATATAATATTTATAGCTCTAAGACAATTTGAAAAAATATTGCTAAAACTACAAGAAAATCTAAACTTGGAATCCAAGCTACTCTTTGCTTCAGAATCAAAAATACAAGAAGAAATAGAAATAATAAAATCCCAAGCAACTCAAAAAACCGAAGAAATAAATGCCCTGCAACTAAAGCTTAAAAACGCCAAAGAAGAACTAGAAATATTCTTACAAAGTGCAAAAAACTCGCTAAACCAAAAACTAAAAAATGCAAAAACCATACTAATAAAAAGAATCTACGATGATATATTATATGATATGGAGAAAAACCAAACAATACAAAATAATAGACTAGATAGAATCTTAGAACTTGGACTTAGTGATTTTTTAATTGACATTCTAAGAGATAGCAAAAAAGAATTAAGTAAAAAAATAGATCAAATAAAACTCTCATTCTCTGAAATAGCCATCAATGAAAGTAGCAATATAAACTTGGATAAAAATCTAATTACAAAATGCAAAATACAACTTCTAAACGAAATACAAAAAATCACAAAAAAGCACAATAAAAATAGCAAAGATTCGATGTTTATAGAGCTTGGTAGGTGCTTTGATAGTGGATTTTTAAGCTTTGAAGATGAAATTATTAAGCAGAGCAAAAACTTTGAATCTAAAATCACGCAAGACTTCACACAAGCACTAGAAAACATAATAAACACACATAAAAAAGATGAAGAAGAAAAACAAAGAACACTACAAAAAATAATACAAAATAGCCACAATAACAACCAAGAAAAAGAACAAAGAATGATTAAGATAGATTCTTCACAAAAGTGCATAAAAGACGCACTAAAGCTATGCACAACACTACAACAATACACTACAAAAGAGTAAAATATGCTAGAACAATACATACAAGAATGCAACGAAATACTAAATAAACTTAAAGAAAAATCACCAACTCAAAAACTAATAATGAATCTATCTAACAACCTAGATACAAATGACTATTCTTTAAGCTTCATAAACAGCCTACAAAACAAAAGTAAAGAACCAATGCAAATAGCAATCATAGGACAATTCTCAAGTGGCAAAAGCACATTTTTGAACTCTCTTTTAGGGCAAAAGATACTCCCAACAGGAATAACACCAATTACATCTAAAGTATGCAAAATATGCTACGGAGAAGAATACATACTAGAAGTAATATATAAAGATGGTAGAAAAGTATTACAACATGTTGATTTCTTGCAAAAACAAACAAGAGAAGAAAGCAAAGAAATCGATCACTTTTGTTTATATGCACCAATTTTGTTTTTAAAAGAAATAAACTTCCTTGATACACCCGGATTTAACTCACAAAATATAGATGACACACAAACTACAAGCAAGATTTTAGAAAATATAGATGGGATAATTTGGCTAACCCTAATTGACAATGCTGGTAAAAATAGCGAAAAAATATTACTAAAAAATACAATAAAAAATTATGCACAAAAAAGCCTGTGTGTCCTAAACCAAAAAGACAGACTGCATTCACAAAAAGATATAGACACTAGCGTAGAGTATGCAATTGGCACATTTGGAGATATTTTTAAAAAAATAATTCCAATATCAGCAAAAATGGCACTTGACGCAAGGCTTAATAGCGATACAAAAATCTATCAAACATCACTAATTACGATGACACAAAAGATTCAAACAATAAATCCAACACAAGAATCAATAGAACAAATAAGAGAACTTCTAACCCAAGAAGAAACAAAAATAAATGAAGCACTAAAGAAACTACAAGACAATGAAAACCTAATGGAGCAATCAGGAATGCCCCTAATTTTCGACTTCTTAGATACTTATATAAAGCCAAAGGCAAGCATATCAAAAGAATATAGCGCTATAAAGAAATTCAAAGAAATGCATGTGCTATTAAACTTGCAATATCACAAGTTAAAAATGTGCTATATAAATTTAGAAAAAATACTAAAAGAACACATGCAAAACACAAAAGAAAACATAAATATCACACAAGAAAAAGAACAAAAAATATTTAATGACTTATACATAGGGCTTGATGCACTCTTAGACCTACTAGCACAAAAGATATACAACTCACTAACAACCAAAAATATAGAAATACAAACAATACAAAAAGGAATAATCTCAAATAAAATACAAATACAAATCAAAGAAGTAACAATCCTTCCAAAAGAACAATTACAAATCACTCTAACAAATGAGGATTCCCAACTTTATAAAAACTTCAAATCGCTAAGTTTGCAAATTAAAAATTTCTGTGAGTTATTTTCTAAAAGCATAAACAATTATTCTAAAGAGCTTCAAAAAAATATAGAACAATGGAAAAATAATGAAATAAAAAGACAAGAAATATACGCAATAGCAAAAGACAATAAAACACTAAAAGATTTAGAAGAATTTAGCATGGCATATTATAAAAATCTACTAACGCCATACTTCAAAAACGACTTGGAAATAATCTCATATCTAAATAGTGAGCTAACATTTCTTAGTAATTTTATATCAATAAACTACAACAACATAATAACTCTAAGCCTAAGTAAAATAGACTTAAAAATAACAAACTCGATAGATAAGCACAAAGAAAACCAAAGTGAGTTTGCACTATTTACTCCGACATTAGAAAATATAAGAGATACACTTAATGAAGGATTCTGTTTTGAACAATTTCAAGCTAGACTATTTGGACCTATGAATCTGCTTAAAAAAACAAATTCAAAATTTATATCACAGCTTGAAGTAATAACAAAACAAAATATGCAAATAATTAGCGTTAATAAAGAAAATATAAACAAACAAATAGATACAATAAAGGGGAATCTTAAGGAAATTATGGAATTTCAAAATATGGAACTAAAGTTGCTTTAATATATGCAAAATTAAACAAAGAAATGTTTATGCAAAGGAATGCTAGTGAAAGTTGAGCTTTTAGACCCATACATTCAAATTAGTATCGAAAAAGAATCAAAATTTCTAACTCGTGCAATAAATTTTGCCTATAAGCATTTTTCAAAAGCATATAGACTATCAAGTTCTGTGCTGATACTAGATGATGGCGAAAGATATAAAAAAGACTACTTTTTAAATTGGGCTTATCATGTAGCAATGCAAGAAGAAAACAAAAAAGAAAGTGAAAACTTCCAAGTAATACTTGATAGTAGTCATCTACCAATTAGGATAAAGATGGTAGAACAAAGAGGGCTATTAGAGCATGTAGTTGTATCATTACAAATAATCCAAAGCACACCTACAAACTCGCAAGTATGCCTAAAATTAAGCCGTCAAAGTCGCCTAGCTAGAAGGTATTTATGTTCTCTTTTTAGTCATTATTTAATAAGCTACACAAAAGAGGAGATATTTTTAGATTCTTCAAGTCCGTATTTTTGGGAAAAGATAATAGGAATGCTATCTCAAAAGGTAATACACAACATAGTTTTAGACTTTGATTATGCTACATTTAAAGCACATAACACATTTGAGTGCTTTGATGAATTTCTCACAAAAGAAGAAAAAATACTCAAAAAAAGCTATAAAATATTAGGTTGTAGCTATAATGATGACTTTGAAAATATAAAAACTAGATATATAGAGCTAGTAAAAATATATCACCCAGATAATGTGTATGGTCAAGATAAAAAAATAATAGACGGATATGCAGAGAAATTTAGAATCATAAATGAAGCTTATGAAAATATAAAGTCAAATTTCAAACGCATAGCATAAGGAGGAATCATGTCTAATACAGAAATAGAAGTAGAATTTGAAAAAGAGCCTAAAAAAAGCTTTATTCCTATGTTGCTTATTTTAACAATTGTAGTGCTTATTATATTTGGTGCTGGATTCTACCTGTTAAAACAACCATTAGGAAAAGAATTGCTACATGACGCAAAAATAGCACTTGGATTTAGTCAGCCAAATGCAAATGAGAATCTAAATGAAGTTGTAGATATAGAGGTTACTCAAATTGCACAAGATGATGAAATTACAAGACTAAAAGAAGCATTAGCTAAAAAAGAAATGGAGTTAGCAAAACTATCGAACTCTATAAATCCTCTAAACCAACAAAATGCTCAAGCAAACACAAACACACTAACCAATATAAGATATGTAATAAAACCAAAAAAACAAATAATTACAGAATGTTTCGCTATGGAAATTGGTAAATGGCAGATTCCTGCAAATTGTATGCTATCTATTGCTACAAATGTAAATAAAGAACTTAAAGATGATATTAGAGTTGTTGCCTTTGAAGTTCAAGGAGTGGTAGATACAAATCCATATAGAGGATTATCACCAGAGTTAAAGCAAGAAGGCTTAGCTTCTTTTAGAGCTAGAGAAGCAATAAGAGAAATAAACAAAAAAATACCAAATGCAGTAGCCTTTGAAGGCCCAAGTATGCAACTGCCTAATAAAAGAGGATACAGCATAAAGGCGTATTTCGTAGAATGACAAAACTAACTTTAGGTGTATTTTTACGCCCACAAACTCCACAGCTTAAAGAATACTTCTTGGAATTTAAGAGCTTGGCACTATCTCTTGGTTTTGAAGTATTATTAGAAGATTCTAGTGCAAAAATGCTAGGAGAAAATGGATTAGACATACACCAAATATGCACTAAATCTAACTTCCTAATCTCAATAGGTGGAGATGGCACATTAATATCAACTGCTAGAATCTCATATCCATATCAAAAACCAATTTTAGGTATAAACATGGGCAGATTAGGATTCCTAACAGACCTCCAAAAAGAAGAAGTGTCCTCCTTTTTACCAAACTTAAAAAATGGTAACTACAACATTGCAAATCACATGATTTTAGAAGGAAATCTAAAGGAACAAAAATTCTATTCATTAAACGACATAGTCCTTGCAAGATGTGGCAAGGGCATGCTAACTTTACAAGCATATATAGATTCTAAATATTTTAACTCCTATTATGGAGATGGGCTAATAATTTCAACCCCAACTGGCTCAACTGCATATAACATAAGTGCTGGTGGAGCTGTTGTATATCCATTTTCTGATAATTTATTACTAACACCAATATGCCCACACTCACTAACTCAACGCCCATTGATACTGCCATCAGAATTCAATGTATCAATAAGCACTAAAGAGACTTGCAACATAACATTTGACGGACAAGAGAGTGTAACTTTAGAGGTAAATGATACTTTAAGCATAAAATCACTAAAAGAAGGTGTAAAACTCATACACAACAAAGAATGGGATTATTTTAAGATTCTAAAAGAAAAGTTCTACTGGGGAGATTATGAATGATACAAAAAATAATGATTAAAAACTCGCCAACCTTTACAAACATAGAGCTAACCCCAAGTCAAAACTTCAATGTAATAAGCGGTGCTAGTGGTGCTGGTAAATCCGTGCTTATGGAGAGTGTCTTAGCAATTTTTGGACTTAGAGATATAAATGCAGAAATAATAGAAGCAACAATAAATCTACCATTTATAAGTGATGATTTTAAAGGATTAATCGATGATGGAGAAGTGATTTTAACCATCACTAAAAAAGATAAAATAAGATATTTTATAAATTCTCAAAACATACCCAAAAAAAGGATCAGCGAATTATTCTCGCATTACTTGCAACATTTAAGCACAAAATCAAACGATGCACTATCTCAAGAGAATTTATTTCTAGCACTAGATTGCTATTGTAGCACCAAAGATAAAGCACACAATGGGATTCTACAAGACTATAAAAATATCTATGAAAAATACACAACACAAAAAAAAGAACTAGAAAAACTAAAAGAAGAATCTCTAAAAATAAATGACCTAAAAGAATTTATAAAATTTGAAATACAAAAAATACAAGACCTAAACCCAAAAGAAGGCGAATACGAAGAGCTATTGCAATTAAAAAAAGAGTTATCAAAAAAAGAAAAGATTCTAAAACACATATATGAAGTGCAAGAATTTCTAAAAAACTCTCATGTAGTATCAAATCTATTTAAACTCCTAGAAATAGAAAATAGTCATATTATAGAATCTTTAAATGAGCTAGATACAATATGTCAAAGAGAAGAGCAAAGATTAGAAGAGCTAGATAGCGAAAATATCGAAAAAATACTAGAAAGAATAGAATCTCTAAGTGCATTAAACCATAGATATGGTGGAATCTCTGAAGCATTAGAGCATTTAAGCTTAAAGCAACAAGAGCTGGAAAAATACGAAAATATAGAACTAATATTAAAAAACACACAAGATAGCTTTAATAGCACAGAACAAGAACTGCAAAAAAGTGCAAAAACTCTGCATAAATCAAGAGACAAGCATTTAAAAGAATTCGAAGATACTCTAAATAGCACATTAACACTACTAAAAATGCCAAGCTTAAAAGTAAATCTACAAAATAGCCAAATAAATGCACTAGGAGATTCAACGCTAGAGTTAAATTTTGAAAAAACAAATATAAAAAATCTAAGCTCTGGAGAGTTTAATAGACTAAGACTAACACTGCTACTAGCACAAAGCACAAATAAAGATAATGCAATAATAATACTAGATGAACTAGATGCAAACTTAAGCGGAGAAGAATCTGAAGGAGTAGCGGAAGTATTACATCAACTATCAAAAAAATATCAAGTCTTTGCAATCTCTCACCAACCACATATGCCAAGCTTTGCAACAAAGCACTTCTTAGTAGAAAAGGGAGATAAAAGCTCTACAATAAAAGAACTAGACAAAGATGGCAGAATCCAAGAAATAGCAAGAATGATAAGCGGAAAAAATATAACAAAAGAGGCAATAGAATTTGCCAAAAATAAAATCAAATGAATATACACACTCTAAAAAAATTCGCCTCTTACATAAATTCTAACTCCAAATTAAGGCTAATAAAAAGAATAGGGGATAATTTATTTTATGTAAATATTAATGGAGAGATTTTTTATTTTGACCTAAGTAGGGGCAAGAGCCTAATTTTTATAACACAAGAATCTCTAATATCATCAAAGAGCTATAATGCACCATTTGACAAAACTCTGCTAAAACTATCAAACTCAACAATAATAAAAGCTATTGCAGAACCAAATAACAGAATCTTAAAGCTATACTTACAGATACAAAATAGTTACAAAAGCCAAGAAATACTAATGCAAGTGGAATTCACAGGAAAAAATACAAACCTAATAATACTGCAAGATAACATAGTCCAAGATGCACTCCATCATATATCAAACGAAACATCATTTAGAGAAGTAAAGATAAATAAGCCCCTAGCAGAACTCTCACCGCTAAAGGAATTTAAAGATAAAGACGAAGGAGAATTATTTTATGCATTAAAAAATAACTTTGAGAAATTACAACAAAATCTACTAAGTGCTAAAAAACTAAAGCTAAAAAACAAAATATCACAAAAAATATCTCAAATAAATAAGAATCTCTCATCACTAAAAAACAAAGATGACTTAGAAAAAAACGCCAAAAAACACGCACTATATGGACATAAAATATTAGAGCATTTGCATAATTTTTCAAACTTTAAAGGGAGCTATATTGTGCTAGATGGTCTAAAAATAACACTCCCAAATAATTGCAACAACTTAAGTCTAGCAGCACAAATATTTTTCAAAACCTCAAAAAAAGAAAACAAAAAAGCGCAGAATTTGCACATAGAATCTGAAAACTTGCTATCAAAAAAAGAGTTTTATAAAAACCTATTGGAGCTAATAGAAAATACGCATAACATAGGGAACTTGGACATAATAGATTCAAACCTAAGCTACAAACATAAGAGTAAAAAAGAAACAAAAACAAATGAAAGTTTCTTTATAGAAGGCTTTAAAATATCAATAGGCAAAAATTCTAAAGAAAATATAGAGCTTTTAGAAAACGCTAAAGCAGATGATTTGTGGATGCATATTAAAAATATACCAAGCTCACATCTAATAATACACTCTGGCAAAAATAAGATTCCAGAAATAATAATTAAAAAAGCAGCCGAACTTTTGGTATCCTATTATAAAGGTTATAGTGGTAGGTATGAAGTTGATTATACAAAACGAAAGTTTGTTAAAATAGTGCAAGGTGCAAATGTAAATTACGGCAAGGAAAGCACAATAGTAATTTTGAAGGATTAAAATGGCAGTTAGCCCGGTTGGAAATACAACTTTTATAAACCAAAACTCACAAGTTAGCTCGACACAACATGCTAATGCCCAAGCAAAACTAGATTTCCAAGCATTAGTAAATATACAAGAAATGGAAAACAAACAAAACGAAATCGCGGAAGTCCGCCCTGCAGAAGACATAAAAAAAACAGATGAAGATGCTAAAGGTAGTAAGCAAGAACAAGAAAAAAAAGAAAAGAAAAACAAAAAAAAGCAAAAAAAAGAACAAGAAAAAGACGAAATAGTGCGAGATTCACATGGTGATATAACCCACCTTGATATATCTGTCTAAAATACAGATTTTTATTTTTTTAAAAGAATCCCACACAAGTTGGGATTCTTTAGTATTAGTTAGCACCTTTTGGAGGATTAAATGCAGTTACCTCTTCTAGCTTACCAGTATATTTTTCTATATTTACCAAGCCAGTATGAGAAATATTTCCATTTGCTAACTTTGAAGTTGGAATATCTATTGTTAGGACATTTGCACAACCATTCTTACAAAGTGAATTTTTTTCTAAAGGATTTATCGGATCATACCAAGAACCTTCAGATAGCTTTAATACACCCTCTTTAATATTATCAGTTACATATGCACCTGCTAAGACCTGCCCTCTTTTATTATAAATTCTTACTATATCACCATTTTTGATACCCTTTTTCTTGACATCTTTTGTATTTATCCACACAGGTTCTCTACCAGATATAGCAGTCATATCCCTTAAAGAAGTATTAGCAAGTTGAGAATGAAGTCTATTTTGTGGGTGATTTGTAAGGAGTGCAAACTCTGCTGGTTTATCTTTGCATTTCATTTTTACCCTCTGTGTATTTTTTGTAAATTCCAAATTCCTTTGCCAAATCACTAAAAACATCATAATCATCTACAAATTCAAACTCTCGCTTTACAAGTGCTTTCATAGGAACGATATGCAAATTAGAATAACCCCACTCATTGAAATATCATTTCTTTCATAAGGAGTAGTAATAGACATAACAATATCAGCAAATTTAGCAGTAGGAGTCCAATAAGGTTCATGCACAACTATTGTTCTTGGTTTTCTCCATGCTTTTACCATTGTGTTTGTATCTTGGTGATGCACCATAGGATTCCCATCAACCCAACAAATAAAGTCAATATCTGGGTATGTTATTTTCTTGCCATTATCATCAATTGTTTTGCCCGGATTTAATAACGCATCAGCAATTCTTGCTACTGGGAAATTTATCTTAGAGCCTTGCATTAGCCATTCAGCACCTGCTTCGCCTCCAGCGCCTATACTCATACCACCAATAATTCCAGCCGTTGCAGTTGGAGATCCACCATTACTATAATGATAACTCAAACCAAATCCACCACCCGGAAGCCCTATTTGACCAACCATGCAAGAAAGTGCTACAAGTATCCAATGTGGCTGCTAACCATGATGAGCTCTTTGCATACCCCAGCCAAATATAAACATGGTTCTATTTTCAAAGAATGTTTTTGCAAGTTGTTTAATAGTTCCTTCTTTTATACCGCAGATTCTACTAGCCCATTTTGCATTCTTTACTACGCCATCTTTTTTTTGCCCAATACATAAGCACTAAACTCATCAAATCCAGTAGTATAATTTTCTATAAATCTTTATCATATTTGCCTGTGCTAAGCATAGTGTGTATGATTCCAAGCATTAATGCAACATCAGTATTTAGCACTGGTGATAACCACTCTGCACCTAGATACTGACAAGTATCATTTCTTATAGGATCTATACATATAATTTTTTACCAGAATTTTTTAGCTTCTCTAAATATTCTAAGCCCTTACATTCGTTTATAGTCCATGCGATTCTTAGAGTAACAAACGGATCAGCACCCCAAATTACAATTACCTTTGAATCTTCTAGCACAACATCCCATGAAGTTTGTTGATCATAAACTTCCAAACCCCCACATTACATGAGGCATAATAACTTGTGAAGCTCCAGTAGAATAATCTCCAGTGCTACCTACATATCCTCCTGCCATACCCATAAATATATGCAACAAGATTCTAGCATTATGCACATTTCCGCTACTTTTCCAACCATAACTTCCAGCAAACACAGCAGTATTTCCTTTCTCTTTATAAGTTGCTTTTAATTCTTTTGATATTAATTTTATAGCTTCCTTATAACTTACCCTAACCCACTCATCAGCACCTCTAAGTTCAGGCTTTGGATTTTTTGGATTTTCCAAATAACTCTTTCTTACAACAGGGTATTTTATTCTTGATTTTGTATAAATCAAATAAGGCGTTATAGAATGAAATGGATTTATAATATCGGAATTTAGAGCATTTGTAGTAGAGAGTAATTTGCCATCTTTAATAGTAGCCTTTAAGATTCCCCAATGAGCACCAGTTATAACATCACCATCTAAAACTAATTTGCTATTAAAGCCTTTAATGCCAGCTACAAAAAGTGCCATAGCTTTAAGCACACCTCTTCTAGTTATATTATTGTCTGCATTTTTATACTCATCATCTCCTCCTTATTTTTATTTTGGCATATCGCTTGCATTTTTTTTGCAAGAATTGTGTTAGCAAATACACACTTTCATTATCCATACCACTTCTCATACCAATTGATTTAACTATACTAGGCCACTGATTTGCCTTAAATTTAGTAGAGCTATACAAGCTATGACATATAGAGCAGTTTGCTACATATCATTGGCGGCTTTATAAAGTGGCTTTACATCATTTGTTAGATTGTTTTTTGTGGTTTTAATTATTAACTCTGCTTCATACCATTTCTTATCGGAATCGCTTTCTACTTGTTTGCCTAACTTTGGTTTCACACCTGAAGTTCTACCTAGTGCAACATTTAAGATTCTGCGGTTTGGTGCATAATAAATGGCATTTTCTGCACCCTCTTGCACATATCCTTTACCTTTAGTTCAATATTCTTAGAATCTACATTTAAAACTTCAATTTGAGCAGTTGAAAGCAATCTTCCTATTGCCTTATTTTCCTCTAAAAATAGATTCTTAACTTTAGCTGCATATAAAATATCGCCTTTTTCAATGTTTATACTATCAGCAACTAAGGCAGATGAAAACACAAAGCAATCAATGCAAACTTAACAACTTTCATATGTATGCTAAACATAAATCCCCCTATAAATAATTTAACTACCAAAGGTAGATTCAAAAATTCTTATATAAAACCAAATTAATTCAATATATGTCATTTATATAATTTTTTATATATTGAGAAACAAAAAACTTCCATAAATTACAAATTTTATAAAGCTTTTTGTTATAATCAATACTTTGAAGCTAAAACTTAAGGAGTTCATCAATGAAGGCTATGATTATTCAAGGACCAAATTTAAATATGCTAGGAATAAGAGATCCAAGAATCTATGGTCCTGTAAAGCTAGATACAATACATGAAAACATCAAAAAACACGCAGAACAAATGGGGGTTGAAGTTGGATTTTTTCAAAGCAATTTTGAAGGCGAAATTGTAGATAAGATTCAAGAATGCTTAGGACAATATGATGGAATAATAATAAATCCTGCTGCATATGCACACACTTCAGTGGCTATAAGAGATGCAATAGCTGCTGTTAATCTACCCACAATAGAAGTTCATATTAGCAACATTCACGCAAGAGAAGAATTCAGGCACAAAAGCTTAACTGCTGCTGCTTGTTCTGGTGTGATTGCTGGATTTGGTCCTATTGGCTATCATTTGGCATTACAAGGATTATCACAGATTCTAAGTGAAATTGAAGCAATAAAAAACGCAAGAGCTCAAGCACAAACTCAACAAACTCAACAACAGAACTAAATTCTGTTGTTATGAAAACTAGCTACTGGGATATAAAATCATACAAAAAACTACAAATAAATAAAGATTGTATATGCTTTATTCCCCATGATTATCCTAAAAAAGACAGATTCAGCTTCTCACATAAAATCAAAAGATATGAACACATAAGAATAAAAAATCCATACAATAGATACAAAAACAAAAATCTAAGAAAATATGTCCTTCTCGGTATAGGTGGCAATGTTGGCAATGTGTTATCAACTTTTAGAAAGCTTACAAAACGCTTGAGTTATAAAAATGCTATAATTGCGTATTCTCCTTTTGTAAAGAATCCTGCCTTTGGTTATATAGAGCAAGATGATTTTTACAATGGCGTAATAGTAATTAAAACTAGTATGTGCTATGCTGATTTTTTTAGCTATTGTATGTATTTGGAGAGAATCTTTGGGAGAGCTAGGAAGCGTCCTTTTAAAAATGCACCTAGAAGCTTAGATATTGATGTTTTGGGGTTTAAAAATATTTTTATAAACTTGGCACATTTGCAGATTCCGCATAAAGAATGGTTTAAAAGAGAAAGTGTTTTAATCCCCCTAAAAGGAATTAAATGAAATTATTTACTTACACTGCTGAGACTTCAACCCTAGCATTAGCAGAAGCAAAAAAGGAGCTTGGAGATGAGTTCTCTATTATCTCACAGAAGAAAACAGGTGATGGAAAATATGAAATCTCTGTAGCCATAAGTGAAGAGGACTATAAAAAAATAAAAAGCAAAGAAGAAGAGCAAAAAGCAAAAGATGAACTATTTGCAACCAAAAACAACAAAATAGCTGAACGATTAGAAATCATCGCACAAAAAGAATTAGAAAAAAAACGAGCAGCAAATCTAGCACAAAATACATTCCCACAAAGCAATCTACCAGAAGAAGTATCTCTCCAACTATCAGACACGGTTAGGCAAATAGCACAAATTGCTGGAGTGAATTCTACAATGCCACAAAGACGATCTCCATATAAACAACTAGAAGAAAAACCACAAGAACCAAAGGAAAAGCCAAAAAAAGAAACAAAAGATTCAAGTGATTTTAAAGTCCTAAAGGGAGAAATAGATAGACTAAATGACAAACTAAAGCTAATACAGAACATGTTTTGGGAAGAGAGAGGCCCTAAAAAAGATGGTCTAATAATCCCACATGAATTTGCAGAAATTTATAGAATCACAAAAGCAAGCGGAATGGCAAAGGAGCATTTAGAAAAAATAATGCAATTAACATTAGAGTTAATGCCTATTAAAATGCGAGAAAACTCCGTGCTAATAAAAAGATACTTTAGAGAAGTATTGCGAAAAATGGTATATGCAAGAGCCGAAAATCTAAGCTCAAATTCAAAAAATATTATGATGCTAGTAGGTCCAACAGGAGTTGGAAAAACCACTACTTTAGCCAAACTTGCAGCAAGATATTCAAGAATGCTAAATAAAAACTATAAAGTAGGAATAATCACACTTGATACATATAGAATAGGAGCAGTAGATCAACTAATGTTTTATGCTAAAAAAATGAAGCTAAGCATAGATACGGTTGTTGATACAGAAGAATTTGTAAATGCACTAGATTCTCTAAAATACTGCGATTATATTCTAATAGACACCGTTGGAAGCTCACAGCACGATAGAGCAAAGCTGGAATCCCTAAAAAGCTTCATAAATGCAGACCCAAATACAAAAATAGATGTAAGCTTGGTAATGAGTGCAACAACAAAATATGAAGATTTAAAAGATATCTATCATACTTTCTCAACCCTAGGGATTGATACTTTAATTTTTACCAAGTTAGATGAAACGCATAGCTATGGCAATATATTCTCGCTAATCTATGAAACCAAAAAACCGACAAGCTATCTATCAATAGGTCAAGAAGTGCCAAATGATTTAAATGTCGCAACTAGCGACTTTTTAATAGATTGCTTATTAGATGGATTAATTAAGGCATAGAAGTGAAAAATCAAGCAGCAGCTCTAGAATCACTAGTTCAAAACGACAAAAAATTAGCCACTAGATTCATAGCTATAACAAGCGGTAAAGGTGGTGTTGGCAAAAGCACATTTTGTGCTAATTTAGCCTATAAACTTTGGCAACTTGGATTTAAAATTGGAATCTTTGATGCAGATATTGGATTGGCTAATTTAGACATTATCTTTGGTGTTAGATGCGAGAAAAATCTACTTCATGTGCTTAAAAACCAAGCCTCGCTAAAAGATATAATAGTCCCAATAGAACATGGGCTATATCTAATTCCCGGAGATTCTGGAAGTGATATCTTTAGATATAAGAGTGAATTTATGTTTGAATCTTTAGTTGAAGATTCAAAGTTTTTAGATGGGCTTGATTTTGTGCTTATTGATACAGGTGCGGGAATTGGAGAATACACACAGACATTTCTAAAAAATAGCGATGATGTAATTGTTCTAACAATACCAGATCCAGCAGCAATAACTGATGCTTATGCAACAATTAAGCTAACTTCAAACTTTAAAGATAGAATCTTCATGCTTATAAACATGGCAAAAAATAATGCTGAAGCTAGTATGATTTTTGACAAAATACAAAAAATAGCAGGAATGAATATACAAAATATAAATTTAGAATTAATAGGAAAGATAACCAAAAACACACTAATAAATTATTATAGTAAAAATAGGGGGATCTTCGTAAAAGAAGAACCGAATTCTGATAGTGCAATGGAGCTAGAAGAAATAGCAAGAACGCTTGCTAAAAAATTGGAACGAAATGTGCTAGTAAAAGAAGACAAAAGGTTTGGTAAGTTCATCAAAAAAATATTAGGACACTTTTAATAAAGGATTATAAATGATGTTAAAAATGGATAATTTTTTAAGCTTTGCCATTGTTAATGGATTCTTTATAGGCTTATTATTATCTTTTTTAAAATTTGACGATCCTGAAATGATAGTTGCTGGCACACTTCTATCAACTATTGGCTTTTATCTAATAACGCTAGTTAGCGTATCTTTCTTTATAAAATTCCTAACCCAAAAAGAAAGTTCTATAAAAAAACCATCTTATAATAATTTACTAGAAGAATATATCGAAGAATTTGATAAACGAGAAAAAGCAACAAACAAAATAAGAGGTTTCTTGAGAACTATGGAAAAAACAATGAGAGAGGAAGAAAAAGAAGAAAGAGTCTATAAAAGCAATAAAGATAAACTTTTAGAGTTAGCAAATGAAGACATTTTCTAATGGCTACCAAAGCGTAATCAAACAAAACCAAGACGAACTAGCAGTAGCTTATTTGCCGGCATTAAAAAGTCTAGCTGCCAAGCTTAAAGAAAGATTGCCTGCTAGTGTTGATTTTGCTGATTTAGTATCAATAGGCACAGAAGAGCTTATAAAGTTAGCTAGAAAATATGATGCAAGCATAAATGATTCATTTTGGGGATATGCTAGATCAAGGGTGCAAGGTGCAATGCTTGATTATCTAAGAAGCCTAGATTGCGTAAGCAGAAACACAAGAACACTAATTAAAAAAATAGATAATGAAATAGTAAAATACTATAATATCCACCAAGAAGAGCCTGATAATGAGTATCTAAGTAAGGTTTTAGGCGAAGATATAGAAAAGATAAAAGATGCAAGAAATGCTAGCGAAATATATGCCGTAATGCCACTTGATGAGCAACTTAGTGCTTCTTTAGATGATAAAACTTATAATGCAATAGAAAAAGAAGAATTAGTAAATATCATACAAGACATTTTGGAGAAATCAACCAAAAACGAACAATTAGTAATCCAACTATATTACTATGAAGAATTAAGCTTAAAAGAAATAAGTGAAGTATTAGAAATAAGTGAATCTAGAGTATCGCAAATACATAAAACAATTATTAGAAAACTAAAATTAAATCTTTTGCAAAGGGGGATAAATGGCTGATATTCTAAGTCAAGAAGAAATTGATGCACTATTAGAAGTGGTTGATGATGATGGTTCAGAGACAGAAATCATAGACAAACCAGCCCCGACACAACAAAGGCAAATAACTCTATATGACTTCAAGCGACCAAATCGTGTAAGCAAAGAGCAATTAAGGGCTTTTAGAGGGATTCATGACAAAATGGCTAGAAGCCTATCAAGTCAAATTTCTGCAATCATGCGTTCTATTGTTGAGATTCAGCTTCATAGCGTGGATCAGATGACTTATGGTGAGTTTTTAATGTCCTTACCAAGTCCTACAAGCTTCAATGTTTTCTCAATGAAGCCACTTGATGGGACAGGGGTTTTGGAGATAAATCCAAGCATTGCATTTCCTATGATTGACAGACTTTTGGGAGGAAAAGGCGACCCTTATGAATCTACGCGCGAATTTAGTGATATTGAGCTAAACTTGCTAGATACAATTTTGCGTCAAATGATGCAGAATCTAAAAGAAGCGTGGGCACCTGTTACAGAAATATTCCCAACCGTTGATGTAAAAGAATCAAGCCCAAATGTTGTGCAAATCGTTGCACAAAATGAAATTGTAATCATGGTTGTTATGGAGATAATTATCGGACATAGTAGCGGTATGATGAATCTTTGCTATCCTGTTATCTCTTTAGAATCTGTGCTTTCTCGTCTTGCAAGTAGAGATATTATGCTAAGTGAAACTAACTCTAAAAAGTCTAGAAACAAAGAGCTTCAAGCACTTCTTGGTGGAGCGAAGGTAAATGTCGCTGCAGTCTTAGGTGAGACGAAACTTACTATGAGGGAAATTTTAGATTTAGAAGTTGGCGATATAGTAAGACTTGATAGACCTGCTGATGACACAGTTATTATAAATGTAGATGGAAGAGAGAAATTCCTAGCAAGTATAGGACTTCACAGATATAGAAAAACAATTGAAGTAAAAGAAATGATAAAAACCGAAAAAGACCAAGTAAAAGAAATACTAGAAATGCTAGAAATGCAAAGAAAATCAAGAGCAAATGAAATAGAAGAAGAATAAGCTTAAATAGGGAGATTATATGCTTAATGACTTTTTACAACTAATTACAAAAGAAACAATTTCAACAATAGAAGGACTGCTAGGACAAGCCCCTGAAGTAAGTCTAATAGAAAGTGAAAATGGCAAAAAAGATAGCATAGTAGCACCTATGACAAAGATAGATATAGATTCTGATAATTCTACAAGAATGGCTATGTTTATCTCTGCAAAGCTAGGAACAGCACTAGCTGATATGATGCTAGGTGGTGATGGAAGTGCGACAAAAGATTCCATGGAAGATGATGACTTAGATGCAACAAAAGAAATAGCATCAAACATACTAGGGGCGGTATCTACTTCTCTTGGAGGGCAAAAGGAGCTACCAAAACTTAGCTTTAACATAGGAAACATAGCCTTTATAGGCGATGGTGGAGATTTAGCATTAGATGATTATAGTGGCTTTTATACATTCTCATTTAGCATAGGCGATGTAAAAGATTCCATATATTTTGCATTTTCTAGCACATTTGAGAAGTTATTTAGCCCACAAGCAGAAGAAGCTCCAGTAGAATCTAGCCCAGCAAACAGCGGAAGCAATTCATCTAAAGTGGAGCTAAACAATAATGAAATGAAAAACATGGCAATGTTACTTGATGTAAGATTGCAAGTAAAGGTAAGAATCGGGCAAAAGAAAATGCTCTTAAAAGATGTTATTGCCATGGATATAGGAAGTGTAGTGGAGCTAAACCAACTAGCAAACGACCCACTAGAAGTGCTAGTTGATGACAAAGTAATTGCAAAAGGTGAAGTTGTAATTGTAGATGGTAACTTTGGGATTCAAATAACCGAAATAGCACCAAAAAAAGACAGAATAGAACAACTAATGTAGCCTAGTATTTTGCATCACTTAGCACAAATGCAAAGTGTGCATTGCCACCAGCATTATTTATAGAATCTCTAGCCTCTTTTATCGTCAATCCTGTTGTTATAATATCATCAAATAAGACTATATCTTTATTATAAACACTTCTCTTTAGCACAAAATTTCTAGGATTCTTCTCTCTAAACTCCAAGCTTTTACCAGCATAATTTACATTATTTGTGGATATTAGAGTGTGATACATTGGGGTTATATTGCATTTTTTTAGATGTGATAGAAGTATCGCACTATGAGAATATCCCTTATTATTTATCCTATCATCAACTGCAACTCCATAGAATCTAATATTATTATTTAAAATATTTTGCACATAAGATAATACTTTTTTTGAGAGTATAGAATACACTTTGCTACCTATATAATCATATTTCAAAGATAACAAGAAAGAAACTTCAGAAAAATCATAAAAACTATAAACCTTAAAGCCATCTAGCTCCCTACTTCTAGGAGTAATTTTAATTATATTTAGACAATTTTTACATATTGTAAAAATAGATAATTTATAGCAAACAATACATCTCATTTACTATCTATAAAACTTATAATCTCATTTGTTATAGCACCAACTTCATCTGAAGCATTAATTATGCAATATGGAATTCCTAAAAGCCTAATTGTATCCAAGATTCTGCTTTGCAATGACAATAGATACTCTACACCTCTTTTTTCTATATTATCCATTTCTTTTTTACCCAATCTAGTTATAAGCTCATTTTCAGAAATTTCCAAAAACACTACATAATCAGGCACAACCCCACTAGTAGCAAAAAGATTCAAAGTTTGCAAAATCTCAAAATCAAAATCTGTTGCATATGCAATACCGCTAACTAGACTTCTATCAGAAATTATCAATTTCTCCTTATTTGGCTTTATTATTTCCTTTATATGTTGTGCTCTATCTGCTAGAAATAATAAAATCTCTGCTTCTTTTGATAGAGATTCACAATCATAAAGCAGAATCTCTCTTAACTTCTCACCTATTTTACTGCCACCTGGCTCTTTTGTAAAAATTGCATCTTTATAATGTAACTTTAGAGATTTTATTTGTGTGCTTTTACCGCATGTATCAATACCCTCTAATGCTATATACATTTATTGTTCCTTATAAAATTAGAAACACAACTTGGCACCAAATGGCTAATATCACCATCATGCAATAAAATAGACCTAACAACACTAGAGCTTATAAAAGCATTTTTTAAAGAAGGCATTAGATAAATAGTTTCTAAATTACTATTCAATGATGCATTTGCATATCCCATTTGTAATTCATACTCAAAATCACTAACCGCCCTAAGCCCTCTAAGAAGAACATTTGCACCAACTTCGTTTGAAAAATCAGCAACCAAATTACAAAATCCAACAACGCTAACACATGGTTTGTTTAAAAAAGCCATTTTCGCCATTTCTACTCGTAATTCTTGCGAAAATAATGGCTTTTTACTCTCGCTTTTTGCAACTGCTACTATTATTTTATCAAAGATTTTACACGCACGATTTACTATATCTACATGACCATTTGTAATAGGATCAAATGTCCCGGGATAAATTGCTATCCTCATTGCTCTAAGCTCCAAGACATGCTATCTCCTGCAAAAAGTGGCACAATATCATTGTATATCTTAGACACTTTTAGCTCTTGTTTTATTAGCGTTATTTTTCTATTGCTTCTATTTAAATTATATATTTTAGTTGCATTTAGACTTACAAATTTTTCTAAATTTTCTAAAGAATCATGTTTCTCAAATACTTCAGCTAATTTTGGTAGCAAAATAGGAGCACTAAAGATTCCAGCTGCACCATTATTACATTCTTTTTTACTAATTAAATGCGGCGCTGAATCGCTACCAAAAGAAAACTTATCGTGTGCGTTTAGTGCGATATTTAACAATGTTTCTTTATCCTTTGGTGTCTTTAAAATTGGCTTACAAAAATAATGCGGATTTAGCATTCCACCTAGCACATCATCTAAGCTAAGAAGCATATGGTGCAAGGTTAAAGTTGCATATAAATTATCATATCTCTCTACAAGTTCTATGGATCTTCTATCGCTTAAATGCTCAAAGATGATTTTTAACTTAGGAAATGTCTTGGCTAAAGATTCAAAAATAGGTAAAAATTCAAATTCCCTATCTAAGACAAAGCCATTTGTCTCGCCATGTATGCTAAGTATGAATCCCAAATTCTCTGCAACTTCTAAAATCTCTAAGACTTTATCGCTTAATATTTCTTTTACACCATTTTCACTACCTGTGGTTGCACCTTTTGGATATAGCTTTAGCATAAAAAGTCCATTATCTTTTGCTTTTTGCAATTCTTCTTTATCTAACTCTTCTGTTAAATACAAACTAACAAAAGGGCTAAAGTCATACTTAGAAGAATTTAGGATTCTAGTTTTATATTCCAATGCTAGTTTTACACTTGTTATAGGTGGGTTTAGGTTTGGCATAACAACAGCACCACAAAATTGAGAAGAAGTATAATTTACAACATCTCTTAAAATCTCTCCATCTCTTAAGTGCAAATGCATATCAAATGGACTTTGTATTTCTAGTTTCATTTTTAATCCTTTATTTCTAATAAAGATAACATACAATCTCTATAAAGCTCCATATCTTCTTTACTTTTTGCCTCAAATCTAACAACAAGCACTGGAGTTGTATTACTAGCTCTAATTAGCCCCCAACCATTTTGAAACACAACTCTAACACCATCGATAGTTATAATATCAAGTATTTTTGGAAAGTCTTTTGGTGGATTTTTTAGAATCTCTTTTAGTTTTTCAATAATTACAAACTTGGTTTCTTCACTACTTTGTATTTTTATCTCATCAGTAGAGTAAAGTTTGGGCAGAGATTCTAATGCTTCATCAAACTTAAGCCCTTTATTATGCACTATATCAAGAAGTCTCAAAGCAGCATAAGTTGCATCATCAAATCCAAAATAATCATCATTAAAAAACATATGCCCACTAACTTCAAACGCCATATGTGCATTTGTTTCTTTTAGTTTCACTTTTAAATTACTATGTCCCGTTTTATGCATTAATGTTTTGCCAATTTTGTTTATAGATTCATACATATTCAAAGAACACTTAACTTCACCTATTACAAATGGATTTTTTACCTCATTTGCATATATTATGGCTAATTCATCGCCTTTGTAAATTCTGCACTTCAAATCTTTGCTCTTTAATACTGCCAATCTATCTCCATCACCATCAAAGGCAATCCCAATACCATCTACTTTAGACATAGAATCAATAATGAATTTTAAATTTTCTACCTCACTAGGATCTGGATGATGATTTGGAAAATTCCCATTAGGCTCTAAAAAAAGACCATTATATTTAATCCCAAGCCTATCTAATATAGGACAGATTCCAAGTGCTGCAACACCATTTCCACAATCAATACTAAGCGGTATATTAAAGCCTCTTAATTTCTCAAATTTTTTAGATAAAAAATCAATATACTTACTTAATACATCAAGTCTCCCTCTCTCTTTAGCGCTTGTTTGTAGCTTAGGGAATGAAGAATTATAAAACTCTCTTTCTAAAGCATAAATCATCTCACCAAAAAACGGCTCTTTTAAAAGCGTGATTTTAAACCCATTATATTGCGGTGGATTATGAGAACCAGTAATTACAATACTAGAATCCAAAACCACATCATCAAAATCAGTAAAAAGTGCAAAATATCCAACAGGGGTTGGAATCTCTCCTAAGTTATAAGTCTTAATCCCTGCTATCTCCAAGCCACTACATAACCATTCAAAAATGCTCAAAGAATGAACTCTAGCATCATAGCCAACGCCAATATTGCTTCCACCTCTTTTTAGTATCTCTAATCCTAATAAATAGCCTATCTTTAAGACATTTTCTTCTGTTAAATCCTTATTAAAAATGCCTCTAATATCATATTCTCTAAAAATTGAAAGCTTATTCATGCTCTACCTTTATCCCTCCGATATAAAGTGCCAACGCTTCTTTAGAATTTAAAATCAAATTTAATGCTATTTGCTCTTTGCATTCAAGTTTAAAAACAGCAAAATCAGGCACATAGCCTTGCTTTAAGATTCCAGCTTTTAGCCCTATTTTATTGTCTTTAAAAGCATAGTTTGTAACGCCAAGTAATAATTTTTGTGCTAAATATTCAACATCATATTCACTATAAGCATAAAGTGCCATTTTTAACTCATCTAAAAGACTTAAGCTATCATTTGAGCTAAGCCCATCAGTTGCAAAAATAACATCAAAGCCATTGTTATACATTTTAGAAAGTGGCAATAAAGCATTGTTTAAAAGCCTATTAGAACGAGGACATGAAATTATCTTGCCATTTAATTTTTTAATTCTTTCTAATTCATTATCATTTGCAAAGAGAGTATGAACAAAATAAGGATTCAAACCCTCTAATTTATCCAAAAAAGATTCTATGCTAAAAAATGGCGTCATATCAGAATTAAAAAATCGTTTAAAGAAATCTTTAAAATAACCACTGCCATTATCTAGCCATTCTCTTTCCTCTTTAGATTCTAAAAAATGCACACTTAATGGCAACTCTTCTACTTTTGCAATCTCTAATGCTTTATTTAGTAATGTTTCATGCACAGAATATGGCGAATGAATAGCGATTGCTGGGAAGAATCTTTTTGATTGATATTGTGCACACTCTTTGATTCTTGCATTTAGACTTTGTTCTAAAAATGGCACTGCTTCTTCTTTTGAACCAATTACTTCATTAAAAAATAGCACTCTTAAAGGAGAATTAGCCAAAACTTCCACATCATATCCATAGCTAGAAATAGCACCAATACACGAAATTCCGCTTTTTAGCATTTTTGTAATTTCTCTTTGCATTGCTTCTTCTAGTGTGCTATCCATTAGAGAATCCCTATTTACAATTACACTATCAAGCCATTTGCCAAAGTTACCATAATGCAACTTGCCATTATTTTTGCTAAATTCTAAATGTGTATGCAAATTAGCAAAAGATGGTGTAATGACACAATTTTCATAATATTTCTTCTCTCTAATTCTTAAAGATTCTAACTTTTCATATTTATCAACTGCAATTATTTCATTGTCATCAAAATAGATTCCACCTTTTTCTATTATGCTAAAAGAATCATCGCACAAAAGCAAAAAATCAGCACCAACTAAATACATAAAAAATCCTTAAAAAATTTGCTTGCCACCTATAAAATGATGTTTAACCTTGCCACTAAATATCCAATCATAATAAGGTGAATCTTTAGCACCTATCATTTGCGTCTCTTTTGTATCAAGCAAACAAAAATTAGCCAAATAACCTTCCTTTATCAGCCCAACATCATCTAGCTTTAATATCTGTGCTGGATTGAATGATAGAATCTTGCTTAAATCGCTAAACCTCATATGCTCATTTTTCACAAGCAGACTATAACACATAGGGATAAAATACTCTATCATATCTATGCCAAATGCCGCCTCATCAAAGGCTAGGTCTTTTTTAGATAGAGATTGTGATGATTGCAGAGAAGTTAGCAAGTCTATTTCTAGCTTTTTGGCTCTTTTTGTCAATTTAGAACGAGTAGATTCTGATTTTAGAGGTGGTTTAATTTTTGCTGCAGTGTTGTAATTGTTGCACAAATCTTCGGTTAAAATTAGATGATGTATCGAAGTTTGTATGAAAATATTTGGATTTTTCTTTTTTGCTTCTTTTAAAATTTCTACACTCCTATCAGAAGAAATAGCATTAAATATAGCTCTAACGCCCATAAATGAAGCAACCTCACACATCATAGCAACTTCTTTTGTCTCACTTAGAGATAAAATCCCACTAAGCCCTAAAGATGCACTAAGCTCACCATCATTCATAACTCCATCTTTACTCAAAGATTCATCATCACAATCAAAAAACATTGGCAAATCAAGCATTGTAGCAAACTCACAAGTCCTACGCAACAAATTTCCACTTATGCTAGATTTGCTAAAAATACCTCTAGCACCTTTTTTGTGTAAAGATGATATTGGCGGAATCCCGCTCTCTTCATCTGTTAAATTAGAAGTTATACCAATTATTTTGACACTTAGTTCATGTTGTAAAACAGATAATAACTCCATGCCAAGTTCAGTGCTTAAAGATGGTTTGCAATCAGGCATTAACGCAAGCATTCCTACTCCACCAACTGCTGCTTTTTGTGAAAGATTCAATATATTTTCTTTGGTTAATACATCATTATGAAGTCTAGTATTTAAGTCAATAGCACTAGGCAAAAGAGTAAATCCATCTGCATGAAAGACCTCCTCTCCAGCACTTGGCATAATGCTTCGTTCTACTTTTACTATCCTATCACCTTCTATTCTTATATCACCCTTTTGCTCCAAGAGGGCATCACATATCATAGCACCCTTAATTACCATAAAATAACCTTGCAAGAATTTTTAAAAGATTATTGCAAAATTAAAGATAAAACTTAATAAAAAACTATTTTGTAGGGATAATTATTCTAAAACCTTTTTTATCTTCATCTAGTAATTCTATACTTCCGCCATGTGCTTCAATAATCTGTAATGACAATGCTAATCCAAGCCCATTACCCTTTAATTTTGTGCTTTTAAATGGTTCAAATAATATTTGAGGATTCTCAATTTGTTTGCCACTATCATAAATTTTAAATTCTGCTTTATCATTAACGATACTATAAAATATCTCTATTAAACCACTATCATTATCACTCTCTTCAATTGCATCAACAGCATTAAACAAAAAGTTCTGCAAAACTATACACAATAAATCAAAATCAGCTTCTATTTGTGAGCTATCAAACTTTAGCTTCAAATCTATATCTTTAGAATATGTGTAATACCCTAGAGATTCTTCTAATTCTTCTTTTATGTTTTCAGGGTTTATTGTGCTTTTATTTACATGCACACCTTTTGAAAACAGCAATGTAGCCTTAACAATCCTCTCCACACGCCAAATTGATTTTTTTATCTCTAAAACTAGAGGCTTGTTTTTTAAATCAACTTTATTTATAAGTGTAGAGGCTAAAAGTGCAACAGAGCCTACAGGATTCCTTATCTCATGTGCTAAATGTGCTGATATTTGCCCCATAGATGCTAGTCTTTCACGCCTTTTTTCACTTGTAATATCAGTAGCAGTAATTATAAATTTGTTTAGCTTTTTATTTATTTGAACCAAATACACACTAGATTCAAGCTCAATTTCTTGTCGTTGCAAATTGCGTATATCCAAAAATTCCAAAAGATTTGAAATCTCGCTTGCAAAAGAATTTTGATAAAATATTTCCCCACCCTCTTCTAGTACCCATACAGCAGTTGGCAAAATATCCAATACCTCTTCAAAGAGAGCCCTTAATTCAACAAATTCTTTTTCTACTTCATATGTTTGTGTGATTAACTCTTTTAGCCCTTTTGCAAAAGATTCCTTATCGCTACTACTTAAAGATTCCAATAAATTTTGATCTATCACTATAAGCCTTGTTGTTTTTGTAAATCTTTTAAATAACCATATAGCAAATCACTATATCCAAAACTACCGCTAAGAGATTGTGATAGTGTATCTTTATACATGGATTCATATATGTCATGTCCGGGTGCTTTTGGATATAGAGGATCTTCTAGTTTTAAAGATGTATCAAGTATAGTCTTTAAAATCAACGCCTCAAAGGCATCTGTTTGTTCTCTTAGCCTTGAATCATCATCTGTTTTTGTAATTTCTGGTGCTTTTTTAGCAACATCTAACAAATCTTTGCTATATCCGCTAATGCCATTAAAATCAATTGCCATGAATCCTCCTTAAATTATTTCCAAATCAGCATTAAAAGCACCGGCTTTTTTCATTGTCTCAATTATAGCTATCATATCTTTTGGAGTAGCACCCATTCTTTGCAATGCTCTTGTGACGCTAGAGATAGTAGGATTATTCGCACTTGCTACCATTGCTTGTTGAGGGCTAAATGACGCACCACTGCCCATATCAACCGCTTCTGGGTCATTTATAGGCTCATTTGATACTTTTATTGTTATATTGTTATGAGTTACAACAATAGGAGATACCTCAACGCCAAGCCCTGCTATAACCGTTCCTGTTCTTTCATTTATTATTATTCTATCTTCTTTTACATAATCAACATCAATATTTTGAACCCTAGCTAGAAATTCAACCATGCTTATATTTTCTGGCTTTTGTAATCTTATTGTTCTTGGATCTACGGCAACTGCAACAGAATTTGTTGCATTTGAATCACTATTTGTAGCAGGAGCAAATGTCTCATTAATCCTAGTTTGGATTCTAACTACATTTTGAAAATTAGATTCTTTTAAACTAAGAGTTGCATTTGTTTTGCTATACAAATCATATACAACTTCTCTCTCAACAATACCGCCATTTGGTAATGTGGCAACTAGTGGGTGGTTTGCTGCACCGCCTCTTTCGCTTTTACCACCTATACCTACAGCACCTTGAGCGACAGCATAGATTCTCCCATCTAAACCACTAAGAGGAGTTAACAACAATGTCCCACCTTCTAAAGACTTCGCATCACCAATACTTGAGACTAAAATATCAAGCTTATCACCTTGTCTTGCAAATGGAGGAAGCTTAGCAGTAACCATTACAGCAGCAACATTCTTTGATTGTATATCATTTGGATCTATTTTTACATTTACACTCTCTAGCATGTTTGACATTGATTGCATTGTAAAAGTAGAGGTAGTCTTATCGCCAGTCCCATTTAGACCCACAACCAAACCATAACCTATTAGTTGATTATCCCTAACGCCGACGATATTTGCTAAATCGCTAACCTTTGCAGCATACATTGGTAGCGTAAAAAACAAAGTTATTGTTAAAATCCCTTTAAACATGTTCATATTTCAAATCCTTTTGCTATATTTATTAGCAAAAATAAGCAAATTGCATTCCAACTATCAATATGCTACAATACGCAACACATCGGAGTATAGCGCAGTCTGGCTAGCGCACACCCTTGGGGTGGGTGAGGTCGTGGGTTCAAATCCCGCTACTCCGAAACTTAAGGTTTAATTACCTCAACTATCTTTAAATTAAATCCATTTAGCACCATAAAACTATCTTCATTTTTTGTAGAACTAATTAGTTTAAAGTCCAAAATGCCAAGTAACTTTAGAATCTGCGCACCTATCCCAAGCTCTTTTATATCGGAATTTTTACTAGTTCTTAAAAACACAAGATAGCCTACATGCTCTTTTAATATATCTATTGATTTTACAAGTTCATTGAATCTAGAAAAATCTTCTAGCAATAATATATCCTCATCTACAATGTGGAATTTCACATAAGGAATCTTGCTAGTATCTCCAAACTTGTATGCAATATGAATCCTTCCTATATGATCTTTAAAAGAAGTCTTAGTAACATCAAAATCAAAAAAACTAGAAGATTCTTCACTTTGTATGCTAACTAGGTTTTCAGACTGCATTCTATATTCTATTAAGTCTGATACATATAGAATCTTTAAAGAATGTTTAGAAGCAAAATCAATTAAAAATTTATCATCTCTTCTAGCCATAAGCCCATCTTCTTTCATTATCTCACAAATCACGCTAACTGGCTTAAGTCCAGCTAATTTACAAATATCAATACTAGCTTCAGTGTGTCCCGTCCTTTCTAATACTCCACCCTCTTTTGCTACAAGTGGAAAGATATGTCCAGGTCTTACAAAATCATCTGGCTTAGCATTGGCTCTACACATAAGCTCTATCGTCAAACTTCTCTCATAAGCAGAGATTCCTGTTTTTGCCTCTTTTGCATCTATTGATATAGTAAATGCTGTATTATGATTTGAGCTATTTGATGCCACCATAGGTGGCAAATCTAAATCATTTGCTATCTTTTCAGTGATAGAGACACAAATTAAACCCCTTGCATATTGAGCCATGAAGTTTATCTTATCTGGTGTGCTAAAGATTCCAGCCATAACCAAATCACCCTCATTTTCCCTATCTTCATCATCCATTATTATTATCATTTCACCATTTTTGATAGCTTCTATGGATTGCTCTACCCTTAAAATAGCTTCATTTTTACTCATATAATTTCCTTGCCAAAACAACTTTATATAAACTAAAAATTAAAAATTTTATAAATACTCTCTTTAATTGATAATTAACCCAAAAAGTCAATATTAATCAAAAATTATTAATTATTTTATAATAAAATTTATAAGATAAAAAGTTTAATAAAAATAAAATTTTATTTAAAGAAATATAAAGCAAATTTTTAGCATTATTAGTTACGAATACAATAAGGAATTCTAATGACAACACAACAAAATTTTGAGGTATATAATGAGAGAAAGTTAGTTTCGTTTTTAACAAACATAAGAAAGCAGATAGCAAAACTTGAAGCTGATAAAAGCGTAATAGAAAGAAAAATACAGGAAAAATCTTCAAAAGAAGAAGCAATTAGAACAGCATTGGCAAAAAAATTAGATATATAATTTTTGCCTTTACTAATTCTTGACAAACGAGCCTTTTTTATATATAATCCGATTTCTTAAAACATTGGGGTATCGCCAAGCGGTAAGGCAGCTGGTTTTGGTCCAGCCATTCCGAGGTTCGAATCCTTGTACCCCAGCCACAATCAAAATGATTTTTAACATTTTTAGTTATATTTATCGCGGGGTAGAGCAGCCCGGTAGCTCGTTGGGCTCATAACCCAAAGGTCGGTGGTTCAAATCCGCCCCCCGCTACCAATTTTAATTTCTCACTTACTTTTATTCTTTTTATCTTCCAAATGTATATATAATTGTAGAACTTCCAAACTAGCAGGTGTAACTCCACTTATTTGACTTGCTTCAAATAGACTTTTTGGCTGATTCTTTTCTAGCTTTTCTATCACTTCTAAACTCAAACCAGATATATTTTTATAAACAAACCCATCTGGAATCTTAATACTTAGCATTTTATCCATATTATCAATCATTGCTTGTTGTTTTTGTATATAGGTCATATATTTAGATTCTACTAATATCTCCTCTAATGACCTTTGAGAAAATGAACCAAAAGGTGCATTAGCAAACTTTATTAACTCTAGGAGTTTTGGCATATCAAATGTCCTTCTTGAAACTATCGTTTGCCATGTAGTCTTATCGCTTATTTTATCTTCATCTATACTCTCTAAAAACTGCAAAACAGATGCCGTAGGCGTAACAGAACCATTTAACCAATTTAGACCAATTTGTATATCTTCTAAATCCTTTTGCAATTCCTTATAATCACACTCACTCATAAGCCCAAGCTCAAAAGATAATTTACCAAGCCTAAAAATCGCATTGCCTTCACGCAATAAAAGCCTATACTCTGCCCTTGAACTAAACATTCTATAAGGCTCTTTTGTGCCCTTAGTTACCAAATCATCAACCATAACACCAATATAAGATTCATTTCTTCTTAAATAAACCTCATCTTTTCCCTTAGCACTAAGTGCAGCATTAATCCCAGCAAATATCCCTTGTGCTGCTGCTTCTTCATACCCAGTAGTGCCATTTATCTGTCCTGCACAATAAAGATTCTTTATTTTTTTTGTCTCTAATGTATGCTTTAATTCCGTAGGATTTATATAATCATACTCAATAGCATATCCATATCGCACAATCTCTGCATTCTCTAAACCTTCTATACTTCGTATTAATTCTTCTTGAACATCATATGGCAAGGAAGTTGTAAGTCCATTTATATAATATTCATTTGCCTCTAGCGTTTGTGGTTCTAAGAACAACTGATGTCTTTCTTTATCTTTAAATCTATTTATTTTATCTTCTATACTTGGACAATATCTAGGACCAACACCTTCTATTTGTCCAGTAAACATAGGTGCTCTATGAAAATTATCACTTATTATTTTGTGTGTTTTTTCATTTGTATATGTTACATAGCATGGTAATTGCACTGGGTTAAACTCATTGCCATTTAACTCTTTTTTTGTTTTATTGCTAAAATAAGGAGCTGGTATATCACCATGATGTTTTTCTAAATTACTAAAATTTATACTACTAGCTTTTATTCTAGCACATGTCCCAGTCTTTAGCCTACCTACCTCAAGCCCTAAAGATTCTAAATACTCTCCTAAAGCTTGTGCTGGCTGCTCACCTGCTCTACCATTGTTAGAGGTATTCTCACCTATATGAATCTTCCCTCTTAAAAATGTCCCCGTAGTTAAGACAACTTTCTTTGCCTTATATATTTTGCCTATACTTGTTTTAACGCCCTCTACCTCATTGTTTTTTACAATTAAAGATTCAACTAATTGTTGTGAGACTTCCAAGTTTTGCGTGTTATAGCATATATCTCTAGCTACTATTTTATATCTATCCATATCTATTTGGGCTCTTGTGCCTCGAACAGCAGGACCTTTTGAGGCATTTAGTGTTCTAAATTGAATCCCACACTTATCAGTGATATATCCCATTACACCACCTAATGCATCTACTTCCTTTACCAAATGTCCCTTACCAAGCCCACCTACTGCAGGATTACAACTAGCAGCTCCAATTTGTTCTACTAGCATTGTTAAAAGCAGTGTCTTACAACCCATCTTAGCAGATACTATTGCAGATTCAATACCCGCATGACCACCACCAATAACGATTACATCATATTTCATTGCTAACTCTTTTTATCTCGTTTAATATTCTCTTTACAGCTTCTTTTGGGTTTTGTGCTTTATATATTGGACGCCCAACAACGATAAAATCACTCTTGGAATCGAAAGCTTCTTTAATATTTGCTACACGCTTTTGGTCTCCTACACTCTCGCCAAATGGACGAATCCCCGGCGTAAGGGTTAAAAAATCATTTCCTATATTTGTTTTTATCATTTTAGATTCAAAGCATGAGCATACAACACCATTTATTCCACATTCATATGATAATTTTGCAAACTTCAACACACAAGATTCTAAACTATCATTATATATCTCAAATAAATTAGAATCATCAAAACTAGTAAGTGCTGTTACTGCAAGAATAATAGGTGGATTTTGCACTTTTGATAATTTTGTAGCTATGCTATTCATAGCCTCTCTTCCACTGCTTGCGTGAATTGTTACCATATCGATTCCCAATTTTATTATCTCATCAATACTATCACACATAGTATTTGGTATATCATATAGCTTTAAGTCCAAAAATATTTTAAAATTAGCAATTTTACGAATCTCATCTAAAAATAAATATCCATCTCTAATAAAACTCCTTAACCCAACTTTTACATACAAGTCATCATATTCTTTTAAGCTCTCCAAAAGAGATAGATTATCATGCTTACTATCCATATCTAATGCAACACAAAGTTTCATTTATTATCCTTAAGTGCCTCTTGTATGTCTTGTAATTTTATTTTCAGATTCTTGCTTACACCATCTAAGATCCCATTTATAAATCTAGTTGAATTATCATTTCCAAATATTTTTGCTATTTCTAATGCTTCATTAATAGCAACTGCTTTATCAGTATCGCTAAATATTATCTCATATGCACCAAGCCTCAAAATTGCCCTCTCCATATCTCCAATCCTAGAGAAATCCCAGTTCTTTAACTGATGGGTGATTCTTAAATCTATTTCTTCTAAATGCTCCAAAATCCCATTAAACAATCCTAATGCAAACTCTCGTTGTTGATTTTTAATTTTTTTCTCTTCTAATATTTCATCTACAAACTTTACAATACCACTATTTCCGCTACCATAAGCATACATCAACTGCACAACAGCTTCTCTTGCCTGTCCTCTAGTAGCCATTATGCACCAATTTTTCTATATAAGTTTATAAGCTCTATAAGATTAGACATAGATTCAAAACCCTTGTTTCCACTTTTACTTCCAGCTCTTTCAATTGCTTGTTCTATTGTATCAGTAGTTAGGACACCAAAAGTTACAGCAGCACCATATCGTATGGTTACATTTGCTATTCCTTTTGTAGATTCAGCACTTACATAATCAAAATGAGGTGTGCTTCCTCTAATTATTGCACCAAGACAACATACTCCATCATAATCACCTTGAGATAATATTTTCTCTAATGCAAATGGTATTTCAAATGCACCAGGAACCAATATATGAAATAAATTATCTTCCCTGCCACCATGCCTTAGAAAGCAATCTTTAGCACCCTCTACAAGCCTATCAGTAATTATGTGATTAAACCTACTTGAAATAATTGCAATTTTTTCATCTCCCAAAAGAGATAATTTTCCTTCGATCACTTGCATATTCTATCCTTTTATTAATTTATCAATCTCTAAAATAGTATCACAAAGACTTATAAGCTCATTTGGTTTTAACATATTTGGACCATCGCTTAATGCTTTTTTTGGATTTACATGCACTTCAGCAAATAACCCATCAATACCAACAGCACTAGCAGCCCTAGCTAAAAGTGGGGCGAATTTAGAATCTCCACCACTCTTACCATTAGCACCACCTGGCATCTGCACCGCATGAGTAGCATCAAAGATAACTGGTGCAAACTCTCTCATAATAGATAATGATCTCATATCTACAACCAAATTACCATAGCCAAAACTACTTCCTCGTTCTGTTAGATATATACCATGCTTTTTAGATTCATCATAAGTTGCATTCTCTCCACCACGAATCTTTAATGCCTTTAAAACAGAATATTGCATATCTTTTGGATTCATAAATTGACCCTTTTTAATATTAACAATAGCTTTGCTCTTCGCACTCTCTACTATTAAATCTGTCTGCCTACATAGAAACGCAGGAATCTGTAATACATCTACAATCTCTGCTGCCAACCTTGCTTGATATGTCTCATGTATGTCTGTTAGCAGTTTATATCCAAATTTTTGCTTGATTTTTGCTAAAGATTCCAAGCCTTTCTCCAAACCAGGTCCTCGATAAGAATCCAAACTAGTTCTATTTGCCTTATCAAAACTAGATTTGAAATAAAATGTAACTTTTGGATTATTTGCTATATCTTTTAAACTCTCTGCAATTTCTTCTAAAATCTCATCATTCTCTATAACACAAGGTCCAGCAACAATAATCATTTCTCCGCCTTTAATAAATTAAATTCTTGTTTTTTAAAATCATAGCTATACACTTCGCCACTTTCTATAATATAGTGCCAACCATAAATATGCAACGTTCTTGCTAGATATTTTTCCTTTACTTCCGGATATGTAAAGAGATTCCTTATTTGCTTTTCTATATTCATTTGTTCTGTATAAAATGCTCTCAAAGCCTCATTTTCTGGTTTTAAATCAAGCACTTTTATCTTTATATCTTCAATTAATTTTAGCCAATTTTTAACATTTGGCATTGCATTATAATGCTCCTCATCATACAAAGCAGCACAACCTCCACAATGAGAATGACCGCAAATTATTATATTTTCTACATTTAGCTCACATAATGCATACTCAATAGCAGAAGTGGTAGCCAAACTTTCATCTACCTTTCTATATGGAGGCACAATGTTTGCAATATTTCTAACGACAAACAACTCACCCGGCAAAGTATTTGTAATTAAATTTGGCACAACTCTAGAATCCGAACACCCAACAAACAATGTGTGCGGATTTTGCCCCTCTTTTAAATCTCTAAATAATTCTTTATAATGTGAAAAATTTTCTTCTTTAAACTTAATGACACCCTTAAATAAAGTGTCTATTGACGTTTCTTGTTCTTGCATTATTTCTCTTTATGGAGTTACTTTGTTTATAGATTGAGCAGCTGCAGATAAATCCTGTCCTATACTATAAACATACAAATCAACACGTCTATTTTTAGCTCTAAGACTTGGTATATCATTACTTGCAATAGGAGAATACTCTCCTTCTCCACCGCCTGTTATCCTAGAGTTATCAACACCCTCATTTATTATAAGGTCTGCTACATTAACGCCTCTTGCAATTGATAATTCAAAATTATCAGCAAACACAGAATCTCTCATAATAGGAGTATTATCAGTATGTCCTATGCTCTTTATTAGCACTGCATTTGGCATTTTTCTAAACTCTAGTGATAAACGCTTTAAGAAGGCTATCCCACTTGAGTTGCTTAAAATAGCACTTCCATTATCAAATAATAATTCATTTGGGATTCTTATAACTATCCCTTTCTCCGCTTCTTCTAACTCTACGCTTGGACCATTTGAGATTCTATTTACTTCATTATATTCTGTAATTAAAGAAGCAAAGATATTAACCACATTATCCATCTCAACTTCTGTTTCCATAGGAGTAGCTTTTATTGGTTGTGGAGGATTTATTTGGGATTGAGAGCCTTTTTCTAAAATAGACAACGCACCTTCTACCGAACCTATCGCTTGTGCGATTCTCTCTTTATCAAATGAAGCCATAGATAGCAAAAGAATAAAAAATGTAAGAATAAGAGTAACCATATCTCCATAAGTCCCAAGCCATAACGGAACACCTTTGGGACAATCACACGGAGGACATCTTAATTTTTCTTTTGCCACAATTTACCTTTCTTTATTTATGTTTTGTATTATATAAAAAATCACTTATAATTACAAAATCAAACTTAAAAAGAGCGTATTTTGGAAGAGATTATTAACTTTATTGTAGATAGCGTTAGTGCATTTGGATATTTGGGAATCTTTATTATGATGTTGCTTGAAAGTAGCTTTATACCATTCCCAAGCGAAATAGTAATGATACCTGCTGGATACTTAGCACATAAAGGAGAGATGAATTTTTTCATTGCTATTTTATGCGGGATTGCTGGCTCACTAGCTGGTGCATTAATTAATTATTATCTAGCATTATATTTAGGAAGAGAGATTCTTATAAAGTATGGCAAGTATGTATTTTTCAAACCTGAAACAATGAATAAAATGGAACAATTCTTCAATAAACACGGACATATCTCAACTTTTAGTGGAAGATTGATACCTGTAATTAGACAATACATTTCTCTACCTGCTGGAATTGGCAAGATGAATTTATTTTTATTTTGTCTTTACACATCTCTTGGGGCTGGTATTTGGGTTGTTATACTAACTGCACTTGGATACTTTTTAGGACAGAATGAAGGGCTTTTAAGAGAATATCTACACATAATAACACTATCACTAGTTATATTAGTTGCAATTGGCATTTCAATATACATCTACTATCAAAAAAAGCATAGACAAAATTAGTCTTGCTTTATCTCCTCACTATATTCATCTTTTGCAAATATTATAACAACTGCTTCAATTAAATTTATAGCAATTTGTGCCATAAACGCACTATCGTTCAATATAGAAGTTCCATTAGTTACACTTATTTTATTTTCTGTTATTAGAGTTTCTACTCTATGAAATGCACTATAATCTTTCTCTTTTAAGAGTTTTTCTGCACCTTTTAGATTCTGCAATATTAAATGAACACTTTCATCTTTCATTAGCTTTAGCTTTTCTATGCTACGCAAGAGTTCCCCCATATCTTTTCTCATTTCATTATATTCATCTGCTAGATATTTGTTTGTTGAATTTGCATAGACTTTCATATTGCCTTGTATTATTTTAAGATTCTTTGTGGCTTCAGTGATATTTCTTGATGCAAGTTTGAAAGAAAAGATTCTATGCACTTTTGCTTCATCATCTGCATATAATTGTGCCTTTGTAGAAAACTCCATAATAGCGTCAAATAAGACCTTTATCTTTTGTCTATATAAATAATCCAAATCAACACTACCGCTAAACCACTTTTTGTTCTCAACTATAAAGTCAAAACTCTCCTTGCTTCTTATATCACTACGATTGAATCCTATTGTATGAGCAATCATTGCATAGGCGTTATTATATAAATGCTCACTCTCCTTTTGCAGTGCTTCAATGGCAGTATCTGGGTATTCTAAAATATTATTATTAAGATATAGTGGTCTATCAGTGTCCCTATTTTTAGGTTCTTTTATCACTCTGTCCAAAAATGCAACAATCTGCCCTACAAACATAGATATCAAAATAACAGCTACAAGGTTGAAGAGAGTATGGAATAATGCAGTCTTTAATGCTATGTTTTCTATCCCTAAAATATCCGCTACAAGATTTACTAAATTAACAAAAAACGGAAACAAAACAATAACAATTAGCGCAATAGTAAAGTTAAAAATACAATTTGCAACTGCAAGTTTCTTGCCATCAAGATTCGTGCTAAGAGATGCTACAACGGCAGTTACTACACCACCTACACTAGTTCCCAATGTTGCAGCAAGTGCATTTTCGTAAGTTATTTGATTACTTATTAATGCTGATATAATAATTGCTATTGTAGCGTGGCTTGACTGCACTATACCCGTAGTTATCGCACCAAGCGCGACAAAGATTAGCACTCCTTTCATGCCTGTAAAGTTAAACTTCGATAAATCCATTATTTCTTTGTAAGATTCAAAGCCACTTTTAATATAATCAACCCCCAAAAAGAAAAATCCAATCCCTATAAATACACTTCCTAAGCCCTTTAGCACTGAATCTTTTTGAAAACCCAATAAAGCACCACTTACAACCAAAGGTATAGCTAGAGTTGATATATTTATCTTTGTAAGCCCTACAATTAACCACGAACCAGCACTATTTCCTAAATTCGCACCAAAGACAATCCCTATACCTTGTGCTAGAGTGATAAGACCAGCACCTAAAAATGATATAGAAATAACAGATACTAAAGTAGAGCTTTGCATAAGAATTGTGGTTATTGTTCCAAATGCTATACTCTTTACCCTAGTATCTGTTGATTTTTTTAAGATTTTTTCTAAAAGACCACCACTAAAAGACTTAAACCCATTGCCTAAATTTGACATTCCAACAAGCAATATAGCAACACCTGCCAATATCATGCCAAGCTCTGGAAAAACAATTAAAAAATAAACAAGAAGTGCAATTAATACTAATAGCAAATATCTTTTATACACAATCTCCCCCAACAACAAAATGCAAGATTATATCCAAAAAATAATCACACAAAAAATTAAAAAATTTTTTAACTATTATTTTTTATACTCATATTATAAAATTGGGTAAGGGGCATAAAATGGATAAAAAAAAGATTCTAATAATAGGTGGTGGATATGGGGGGCTTAAAGTCGCACTAGGACTACAAAGGAAACTAAAAGTAAAGGCTGATATAACGCTAATTAGCAAACACGACTATCACTATCAAACAACCCTACTGCATAAAGTTGCCATAGGCACTCTAAGCGATAGAAAAGCTAGAATCTATTACAGAAAAATCTTGGATAAAAACAAAGTAACATTTATAAAGGACAAAATAAAAGAAATCCTGCCAACAGAAAATGCAGTAATAGGCAATGGCGGAAGATATGAGTATGATTATTTAGTAATTGGTCTAGGATTCAAGCTTGATAGCTTTGGGATAGAAGGCGTATATGAGCATACTTATGTGCTTACTTCACTAAATACCGCACTAAAACTAACCAAAAACATAGAAAATAAATTTAAGGAATTTATCCACACAAAAAATCCAGATGACTTGCATGTAATAGTATGTGGCACTGGATTTACTGGGATAGAATTTGCTGCAGAACTTGCAACTCAACTTGATGAGCTATGTCTAATATGTGGCATTGATAGAAAGATTCCTAAAATAACCTGTATAGGAAGGTCAAAACAAATACTACCAGTCTTTAGCAAATCACTCTCAAATAAAGCAGAATCCAAACTAAAAGCACTAGGGGTAGATATAATATCTAGTGCTGAAGTAAAAGAAATCCAAAAACACAAAGTAATAATAGAAAAAAATGGAAAGCTAGAAGAAATAATCGGCAATACAATTCTATGGAGTGCAGGTGTAAAGGGAAGCGATATAATAGAAAACTCCATAATACCAAACAAAAAAGGCAGAATCCCTGTAAATGAATTCTTACAATGCAAAGAATATGAGAATATCTATGTAGTTGGTGATTGTGCATTAGCAACTAGCAAAGATGTAATACACGCACCAACCGCACAACTATCAGCACAAATGGGAGACTATGTAGCAGAATTATTGTGTGCAAAACTAGAGAACAAACCATTTAACCATGCCTTTAAATTCAACCACAGAGGCACAGTATGCTCCATAGGGCATACTGATGGCGTTGGCGTTGTATATCATAAAAATGTAAATGGTGAAATAGCTGCATTTATGAAAAATACCATAGAAAATAAATGGCTCTTTAGCATAGGTGGGATAAAAATGGTCGCAAAAAAGGGTCAATTTAGATATAGAAGTAGCAATTAGCTACTTTTTAATGGTTGTCCTAGAATCTTTGATTTACTTTTTTCTAAAAGTGGCAAAAGAGATTTAAAGCTTTGAATCTTGTCTTCTAAAATTTGCACTTCTTTTGCGATTGTGTTTTGTATCTCTAGCGGTGGAAGAGTGATTTTAAGATCCCTAATCCTATCAATAGAGGCTCTTAAAGTACGAGAAAATTCTCTTTTTTCTCCTTCTTGCTCTAATGCAAAGCTAACAATCTTAGTATTTAATACCGCTTCATTTACGCTTAAAATTCCACAATGATCTGTGGGGTAGAATTTCTTACCTTTTGGCATAAATCCTACCATAAAATCTCCATCAATCCCCCATAACACACAATCATTGCTATAATCTTGTAAAATTTCTTTATTAATAAATCCAAATGCTTTTTTCACATTTACACTAAATACTGGGATAGCTCCATTTATATCTAGCTCACTATCTAGCACTCTTTTGCCAATGCTAAGGCTAAAATTTTGTGTATCGTTTAGGCTGTAAGTTTTAAGGCTATTTTGTTCCAAACTTGGTAAGTTATCCATAAAATTATCACTTTTAGGATCTATTCCACACACCCGCAAAATATTCGTAGTGTAGTATTGCAATAAGATTCTATAAGCCTGAAGAAGAGAGATAAGATTTAAGATTTCTTTAATCTCTACCTGTTCTCTCTCTCGTTATCTGCCTCTAAATATTTTTTAAGAATAACTTCTTTTTGAGATTCTAGGCGAGCAAGTTTAGAATCCACAAAAGAAATTTGATTCTCCACTGCTTCAATAGTTTGAACAATTTTTTCTTGCACTTCTAGCGGTGGGAGTGGGATTGTAAGATTTTCATAAAAACTTATAGGAACTCTTTTGTGTCCACTTGCTCCAGTCATAGCAAGAGCTGCTTTTTCTCTTATATTTTGTTGATTTAGATTATAGAATAAGAAACTGCTATCAAGACCTGTTTTTGCTCTAAAAATATGAAATTCTGTGCTACCAAAACCTATATGATTTGTGAGATTTTTTGCAATGGCACATTTGCCATTTTCCATACAAGGCGTAATTTTTGCAATCAAAATATCATTTTCTACAAAATATGTATAACCTTTTCTCACTTCCTTTAATGGCTTATCTACCTTGCTTTCAATATAACCCTTATCTGAAATGCTTGCCATTTCTATAAAAGAAACAAGCATATTTTCATCAAGCTCTGATATTTCTTTTTTACTCGGATTAAGTTCTATGTATTTTTCATTCTTTAAAGAAATTCTCTCCCAGCCATTTTGTGGCGGAGTTGGGAGAGTTTGCAAAAGCTCTTGTATGGTTTTAGAAAAATCTTTAAAGGTGTTAAAATCTTGCTTTTCTTTATTATGAGATTCTTCGGTCGCTTCGCTTCCCTCAGAATGACGAGAAAAGAAAATATTAGAATAACTGACTTGCTCTTCAATCAGCACAAGCAAAAGATTAAAATCAAGTTGAGATTCTAATTTTTGCAAATTTTGCAAAATAGATTCTAAGCCACTTTCTTTTGTGAGAGGATGGAGGGACTTAAATTGCGAAGTCGCTCCCTTCCCCCTCTCAACCTCTCCCCCCACTCCGACGACGCCTTTAGCGGTTTGCACTTCGTGTGATTGATTGATAGAATCTATAATTCCACAATAAAACAAAATCGCTTGAATTAATTTTTGATACTCTTCTATACTTGTCTTGATTGTATGATACTGCTCTTCAATTTTTTCACACTCTGCCACGATTTGCTTTTGAATTTCAAGCGGTGGTTTTGGAATAATCATATTTTGTAAAATTCCTAGATTAATATTTTTTTGTGAAGTAGTGATAGTTTCGTTAAATAATTGAAATTTAAAATAATCAATAGCATACATAAGATACTTATTAATAAACCACTCATTTGGAACAATGGATACTATCGCCTGATTGGTAGTCATGCTTTCACCTAGTATTCCAACCCTTCCAATTGTTGCATAGATTGAAACAACAACAGCACCTTTTTGTATCATTTTTGCATTAGAATCTTTAAAGCCTTGCTGAGTGATTTTTTCTTTAGTATCTGTAATAACTTGATGATTAGAATAATCACCAATTGTTAGCCACTTAATTTCCCCATTCCAATAACTTGAATTTTTTCTTGAAGGAGTTCCACCCATAAAAAAATCCCCACAAGTCTCTAATTTAACTAATGGATATTTAGATTTTATTTCTCGTCGCTGTGTTTTTGGATTTAAACTAATTGCCTTATTAAATTCCACCTTTTCAAAGTCTATCATATCAATAAGCTTTGCTTTTGTGGCATAAGCTCTTAGCTCTTCTGGGATAAAATTAAGCGTATTTAAAAAAGATTTGTAGATTAACGCATTAAGTTTGGTCTCATTTTTTGGATTATCCCTTTCAAAAAGTGGGCTAAGGTAGGGGCTATATAACTCTTTTAGTCCTTCATCGCCTTTGCGATTACTCCATTCATATCCTAAAAATTTCTTTTGCTCTTTTATATCACTTGGAGCTTTGATGATTAGCACTTCTTGATTAAGACTTAGGAAAAATATAGCAATTTGTCTTTTTCTATATTTAAAGCATAGTCTAAAAATGCTTTATTTTCTAACAAATCTTTATCCTTGGAATCCTTATAAGCTCTAGATTCTTTTAGTTTTTTATAATCACTTGTTTGTTTAAAAGCATTGTAATAATCTTTAAAAATATCTAAATTGAAAAGATTAGAATCTAAATTACCATTTAAAAAACTCTCATAAAGTTCTTTATCAAATCCTCTAAAATCACAATATGCGCTTAAATAATTTTGATAAAAGTGCTCATTGTCTTTTAGATTTTCACCCTCTATACGTTCTTTAATCAAGCTATAATCTTGCGAGATAAAACTATTTTCTTGTCTAAAAGTCTCTTTTTTGCGTAAAAATAAAATAATCGTATTTGTGCCTGTCGCACCAAATGTTTGGCTTCCTAGCTCGACAATAGAAATAAAATCAAAGTTTTGAAAAAGAATCTCTCTCGTGGCTTTGTAAATAGAGTCTTTATTTAAAATAGAGCTTGGTAAAATAATCGCAGCTTTGGCGTTATCCTTTAAAATTTGATTTGCTCTTTCCACAAAAAAGCATTCAATAGCATTATTTGATTCTATATTTATATCATTACTAAAAAGACTATAAATCTTTTTAGACTTAGCACTTAGAGTTTCTAAAAAACCTTTGACGCTATAAGGTGGATTAGCAATCAGCAAATCAAAGCTGTGAGATTCAACTTGTGGCTTTGGCTTTTCTCCTTCAAAGTTTTTGGTATTTACCAGCTCAAATGAAGAGAGTGCATCTGCATATAAAATATTAATTTCATTTTGTCCATACATAGCACTTGAAACTTTTGATACTTTAGAAAGTCGATATTCTTTTTCAATTCCATAAATATTCTTGTAATATTCTTTTAAATTTTCTTCTTTCACATAGCGTTTAAGCTCATTTGCATAAGTATTTAGAAAATGTCCTGCACCACACGCATAGTCAATAACTTTTAGAGGCTTAGTGCTTTCTTTTAACATAGAATCTAGTGGCAAAGAATACATAATAAATTCACAAATTTGTATCGGGGTAAAAAACTGCCCTTCATCTTGCTTCATACCTTTTTGTAAAAACAATTCAAAAAGATTGCCTAAAAATTAGTTAGTAGAATTTTGTGTGAGTTTATAAGGGGCAAAAAGCTCTATAATTTCTACCAATACAAGTGCATTTTTTAAAAACAATTCTTTATTATGCACTTCTAAAAAAGCAAAATCGTTATTTGAGTAGAATTTTAGCTCTTTGATGTAATTTTGCATTGCTTCTTTTATGGCTTTTATTTTTAGCTTTTTAAAATCTTTTTCTATATCATCATTAGAAACAAAAGTAATTTTTTCGCCTAAAAACTCACTCATAGCCTCCTTATAAAGTAACATCAATCTATCTTGCATACTTGTATAAGTATCTGCCATAACTCCACGATAACCAAACTTTAGATTATCTTTATTAAAAGTTTCATCATAAATTTTGCAAAGAAAGATATTTATAAGCTTATCAAAGGCATTTTCTTTACCTGAAATATTGTGCTTGCGTAAAATCTTGGCAAATTCGTGATATTTTCCCTCTTCTTTAAGCTCTTTGAGATTTTCAAAAGTTGGCGTTGTTTCTAAGATTTTATAGGCATTGATATTGCTTTCAAAAATACCTTGCTTTTCGTGGTAAAAGTCATAACTTTCTTTCCAAGTTGTAAAAAGCTCGATGTTATTTGTAGCCTTTGTATAAGACTTATTCTCTATATCTTTTTCTTTTAAATATTCTTCATTATCAAAAGTTTGTATGATATAGCTTGTATATGTAAGGTGTGAGTTAAAATCACTCGTATAAAGACAAAGATATTTTACACTTCTTTCTTGTTGCAGATAAGAAAAAAGTTGTCCGCCATCTTCTTGCATTCTAGTCCATTCTTTGACAAATTCACTATTTTTAGAATCTGTAGTTTTGCACTCAATAATTAAGTAAGGATTATTTTCATTATCTCGCACCAAAATATCAGCCTTGCCACCTTTTTTATCTCTGCCAAGATTCCATTTTGGCTCTAGCTCTAAATGCTCTGCCTTATAGCCTTTTTCCAAAAGTCTATGCACACATTCAAAGACAACAAAATTTTCAGGGTGAGAGAAGTTAGAAGTAGTTGTATCGTGGATTGTAACCCATTTAGGATAGTGAAGAGTTTTGGCTTTAAAATTAATCTTTAGCGTGTATTCATTTATAGTCTTACTATAAATTTCTTCTTTATTTTCAAACCCTAAAGATTCTAAAACTTCTTTTAAATTCTCTTTTGTGATCATTGTGTGCCTAGTTGTAAAATGTGAGGTATGATTATATATAAATTTGGTTAAGAAGTTAAAAGTAAAAATATATATGCAGGTGGATTACTCCACTTCTGCATCAATTATATCATCATCTTTTTTGTTATTTTGAGCATTTGCACCGCCATTTGCTGCTCCTTGCTCATTATTTTTATACATTGCTTCTGCTAGTTTATGACTTGCTTCTGTTAGCTCTTTTACTTTTGCTTCAATTTCTTCTTTGGAAGCATTTTCATTTTTTAGAGTTTCTTGTAATGCGTTAATTGCATTTTGAATCTTTTCTGCTTCAGCAGAATCAATCTTATCTTTCATCTCATCTAGGCTCTTTTGACTTTGATACACTAGACTATCTGCTTGATTTCTAATTTCTATTATTTCTTTCTTCTTTCTATCTTCTTCTTTGTGCAAATCAGCGTCTTTTACCATTTTTTCAATCTCTGAATCTGATAGTCCGCTTGAACCTGTAATTTTTATTTCTTGAGCTTTACCTGTTGCCTTATCTTTTGCACTAACGGTTAAAATACCATTAGCGTCAATATCAAATGTAACTTCAATTTGTGGCACACCTCTTGGAGCTGCTGGGATTCCACTTAGCTCAAAATTGCCTAGCACTTTATTATCTCTTGCAAGTTCCCTTTCTCCTTGAAGTACTTGAATCGTAACTGCTGGTTGATTATCTTCTGCAGTTGAGAATACTTGGTTTTTCTTAACTGGAATTGTAGTGCCCCTCTCAATAATCTTAGTCATTACACCACCTAAAGTTTCAATTCCTAAAGATAACGGAGTAACATCAAGTAAAAGTACATCTTTTACATCACCTTTTAATACACCACCTTGTATAGCAGCACCGATTGCTACAACTTCATCTGGATTAACTGATTTGTTAAGCTCTTTGCCAATAAAGTCTTTTACTCTATCTTGCACTTTTGGAATTCTAGTAGAACCACCCACCATAACAACTTCTGCAATATCACTCTTGCTTAAATCTGCATCTTTAATAACACTATCAATCTTGTCAATGGTTTGATCAATATACTTTTCAATTAATCCTTCAAATTTTGCTCTGCTAATTTTCTCTACTAAGTGTTTTGGGCCACTTGCATCTGCTGTGATAAATGGTAGATTTACTTCAGTCTCTGCAGCACTACTTAACTCTTTTTTAGCGTTTTCTGCTGCTTCTTTTAGTCTTTGAAGTGCCATAACATCATTTTTTAGATTGATACCATTTGAATCCTCAAAAGATTTTGCAAGATAATCAATAATTGCATTATCAAAATCATCTCCACCCAAGAACGCATCTCCACCAGTGGCTAAAACTTCTACAACATTATCACCAGTCTCTAGCACAGTAACGTCAAATGTCCCACCACCAAGGTCATAAACAACTATCTTTTCTGCTTGCTTTTTATCTAGTCCATAAGCTAGAGCTGCACTTGTAGGCTCATTAATGATTCTTAATACATTAAGTCCCGCGATAGTTCCTGCTTCTTTTGTAGCCTTTCTTTGTGCGTCGTTAAAATACGCTGGAACAGTGATAACTGCTTCTGTTACCTCTTCTCCAAGATAGCTTTCTGCATCTTCTTTTAGTTTCATTAGAATCTTTGCTGAAATTTCTTGTGGGGTATAAACCTTCCCTGCAATCTCAATCGCACAAGCACCATTTCTATCTACAATCTTATAAGGAAGTCTTTTTTTAGCTTCTTCTGCCTTTTCTTCATTACTCATTAAACCCATGATTCTCTTTATAGAATAAATTGTCTTTTCTGGATTTGTAATTGCCTGTCTTTTAGCTGGATCACCTACTAAAATCTCACCTTTATCTGTAAAAGCAACTACTGATGGAGTAGTATTTTTACCTTCTTTGTTTGCAATAATTTTTCCTTCATTTCCTTCAAATACAGCCATTGCTGAATTTGTTGTTCCTAAGTCGATTCCTAATACTTTTGCCATAATTTATCCTTTCTTTTAGTTTAATTTTTTGCAATGCTAACCATTGATGGTCGCAAAACTCTCTCTTTATATTTATAACCCTTTTGCAACTCTGCTACAATTTGCCCATCTTCATGCGCTTCGCTTGGCACTTGCATGATTGCATCATGAAAGTTTGGATCAAACTCACCTTGAGTATCAATAGGCTCAATACCATGCTTTACTAGAATCTTTAATAAGTTATCAAGCGTTAAAGACACGCCTTCTCCTATCTTTTTTACCACTTCATCATCATTATTTGAATCTTCTACACTCTTTAATGCACTCTCCAAAGTATCAATAACAGGCAATAAATCTCTTGCAAATCTCTCATAAGCATACTCTAAGCTTTGGTCTTTTTCTCTTAGCATTCTTTTTTTGGTATTTTCAAAATCAGCATAAACGCGCAAATACTGATCTTGCAATTCTTTAACTTTAGCCTGTAAAGATTCTATGGTTTCTTCTGTTTCTTCACTAGAAGTCTCATTATTTGCTTCATCAGTTTTAAGTTCTTGCACTTCCTTGTTTTCGGAATGTTCTTCATTAAGTTCTTGCATTCTATTCCACTCCTTAATATTGGTATGAAACTTAAATTACAAAGCAAATTATATAACTTTAGTCTATTATTGTCAAGTTAAATTAATAAAATAAACTAAACTTTTCTAAAAATAAATATTCAACTAATGAATCAATCGATGTGTAACTATTAGTTTTAAGCTAGAATCTGATAACTTTGCAATAATAAATGAAGATTCGGAATAATTTATGAAAAAAACATTACTAATGCTAATACTAGTAAGCTTCGTTATCTCAAAAGAATACGAAGTAGAAAATGGCAAAACTCTAATCCTAACTACAAAAGACACAAAAGCAGAAAACATAAAAATAAACAATAGAACATACAAATGGCTACAACATCCAAAAAATAGCAATGAAAAGATTCTAATAATCACAATACCATATAGGACAAAACCAGAAATATCCAATAATGGAGATATAAGCATAAAGGTAATAGAGGGAAATTACAAAAAAGAACAAATAGTAGTCGCACAAAGTAAAGCAAAACCAAATAAGGAAAATCAACAAAGAATAAAAAAAGAAAGAGATGAAGCAAATAAAATTTATGCAACTTATACTAATTCTAGATTTTGGGATTCACCATTTATAAACCCAATGGAGAGCGTGATTACAAGTCCATATGGGAGTGCTAGAATCTTTAATGGTGAGGTAAATAGCTATCATAGTGGGACTGACTTTAGGGCAAAAATTGGCACACCAATATATGCAGCAAATAGTGGCAAAGTTGTGATTGCAAAAGACAGATTCTTGGCAGGAAAATCAATCGTAATTGATCATGGAGAAGGAATTTTTAGCATGTATTATCATTGCAGTGAAATCAAAGTAAAACTAGGAGATATTGTAAATAAAGGCGATTTAATAGCACTTAGTGGAAACAGTGGAAGAGTCAGCGGACCTCATTTGCACTTTGGGATTCTAGCTAGAGGAGCACAAGTTGATCCAATAGATTTTATACAAAAGATAAATACACTATTTATGGACAAATAATGGCGAAAGACAATTTAGAAAAAATAAAAACTGTATCTTTATCAATGTTCAGAAAAGGCTTTTTAGGAATCTTTCATGGCTCAATATCCACAAAGTTAGAAGAAGGTCATTTTCTAATAAACAAAAAAGAAGCAATATTTGACAATCTAACAGATGATTCTTTTATAACTCTATATCACAAAAAGGATTATAGATGGAATGAAGCAAGTATAGATGCACAGATTCATTCTCTCCTATACCAAAATCTACCAAATGCAAAATATATAGCTTACACAACACCGCCATTTACCACCTCATATACATTGAGCCATGACAAGATTCTGCCAAAGGATTATTTTGGCTATAAACTACTAGGAAGCCTTAATGTATATGACCCAAAAGATTATGATACATGGTATGAGAGAGCTGATGTAGAGATAAACAGATACTTCAAAGAGCACAGCGGAAAAATAATGGTAATAAAGGGTTATGGTGTATATGTATATCATAGGGATTTACGGATACTATCAAAACTAGTTGCCATATTAGAAAATAGCTGCAAGATACTCCACTTCAATAGCCTCCTAGAAGGGAGTATGCAAAATCAAGATTTGTTTGATTTATAGTTTAGAGCCATTTTTTCTTTTTGAAATACAAAATAGGCAAAATAGTAGAAACAATCATAGTGCACAACACAACAGGATAAGAATAAGCCCACTCTAACTCTGGCATATGTTTAAAGTTCATACCATATATAGTAGCTATAAGTGTTGGTGGCATCATAGCTACAGTAACAACGGTGAAAATTTTAATAATTTTATTTTGTTCTATATTTATATGACTTGCAAATAATGTTTGTATATTATCAAGGATATTCATATTTACATTTGCAAACTCTACAAGAGAGTTTATATCTTTTAGTACGATTCCTAATGACTTTTTAGAATCACTATCTACCTTATCGGTTCTCAAAAGTGCTGTAATAGCCAATCTTTTATCAAACAAACTATCTCTCAAACTCAAGTGCATTTCCTCCAAAAGAGATAATGTGCTAAGTATCTCATCGCTTAATTCTTTATCAAACAATGACCTTCTTAGCATTCTAGTTTGTTTAGCTATACTCTCTAGCATATCAGCGTCTTTCTCAACCCTTAGCTCAAAAATATTTGTAATCAAGTCAAATCCATCTTCAAAATATTTCGGACTTGCAAGAACCCTTTGTTGAATCTCATCAAATATCCTAAACTCACTATATCTGAGAGTAAATAAGATACCATGTGTTAGAAGAAATGTGATTGTTTCATTATGAAAGACATTTTCTTCATTTGGTTTTGTTAGAAAGTAAGTATTAATAGTAATAGTATCGCTATCTTCCCAATATCTAGCAGATTCTTCTATCTCTTCTCTTTCTTCTTTGGTTGGCATCTCAAGCATATATGTCTTAGAAATATACGCTATCTCTTCTGTAGTCGGATGCAAAAGATCAATCCACAAAATATCATCACTAGAATTAATAGCACTAACAGAAGCTATGCTCTCTCTAACAACAAGTCCATTACGCTTTATAAAAAGATTCAGCATAAAAAGCCTCTATTCTCTAGTATCTAACACCTCAAATGCAGGTAACACAACACCTTCTAATAGCTCCAAAGATGCTCCACCACCTGTTGAAGTAAAGCTTATACTATCTTTATCTCCTGCTCTATTTACCGCATCTGCAGTATCTCCACCACCTATTACACTATATGCGTATGTATCTGCTATTGTATGAGATATGCTAAATGTCCCACGCGAGAACTTTTGATCTTCATACATACCTAATGGACCATTCCAAATAATAGTCTCACAATCTCTAATAACCTCATTAAACAACCTAACAGTTGCAGGTCCTATATCTACTGCCATACGCTCATCAGGAACATCTTGTGCAGGGACAATTTTTATGTCTTTTTTATCTTTTGTTGTAGTTACAACATCTACAGGCAAATATATCTTTACATGCTTTTCTTTTGCAATTCTTAGAATGTTTTTTGCCTCTTCTAGTAAATTATCCTCAACTAATGAATCTTTCATGTCATAACCTACTGCTTTTAAAAATGTATTACTCATAGCACCGCCGATTACTATTTTATCTACCACATCAAGTATTGAAGTAAGAAGCGTTAATTTAGAAGACACTTTAGAACCACCAACAATTAATAGCAAAGGTCTAATAGGATTCGATAAAGCAACTGCAAAAGAATCTATTTCTTTTTTTAACAATAATCCAGCAACTTTTACATTAGCATATTTTGCCACTCCATATGTGGAAGAGTGCTTTCTATGAGAAGTTCCAAACGCATCATTTACATACACATCGCATAAACTTGCTAATTTTTTAGATAGATTATCATCATTTTTTTCTTCACCTTCATAGAATCTAATATTCTCAAGCAAAATAATACTGCCATCAACAAGAGTATTTAGCGTTACTTGAGCATTGTCCAAATCAGCAAAAACAACATTTTTATTCAATAATCTCTCTAATCTTTTTAATATTACTTTTAAAGAAAACTCGTCACTCTTGCCCTTTGGTCGCCCAAGATGACTTACAAGAATAATAGACTTTGCTCCAGCATCGATACAATAATTAATAGTAGGTATTGCTTCTCGTATTCTTGTATCATCGCTGATATTTAGCTCATCATCTAAAGGCACATTAAAATCAACTCTAATTAACACCCTTTTATCTTTGATTTCTACTTCTCTTACACTTTTTACATTTTGCATTTTTTGAATATTCTTACTCATTCATTCCACCCATTTTGTTTTGATTTATAATAACGAAAAACGCCTTAAGCAACAAAATCAATCAAGCATAAATTCAGTGCCAATTCCACCACTAGTTAGAAGTTCTAATAATATTGAGTGTGGGATTCTGCCATCTATTATGTGTGCTTTTTCAACTCCACCCTTTACACAAGCAAGACAAGATTCAACTTTAGGTATCATACCTCCACTAATAGTGCCATTTTCTACTAATTTCATAGTTGTTGAGGCATTAAGAGATTCATATATTTTTCCATCTTTATTAAGCACTCCACTTGTATCTGTTAGAAAAATAGCTCTCTTAGCTTTAATAGCAACTGCAATAGCACTAGCTGCACTATCTGCATTTATATTAAATCCCGGATGTCCAGATTCATTACCACATGCAATTGGAGCGATAACTGGTATTAAATCTTCTGATAATAACTTATCTATCACCTCTCCTTTGGTCTCAACTATCTCTCCAGTGTAACCATATTTCCCATTATCCTTTGGAACAGCAGAAAATAGCGACGAATCTTTACCGCTAATACCTATTGCATTTACTCCATGGAAGTTCAAAAATGCAGTAATCTCCTTGTTTATCTCCCCGCTTAGAACCATTTCTACTATTTTTAGTGCATCTATGCTTGTCTTTCTAATCCCATTTACAAATTCGCTTGTTATATTTAATAAGTCTAAAAGCTCATTTATCCTCTTCCCTCCGCCATGCACTATCACAGGCTTAATACCAAGCATATATAGCATTACAATATCAAGTGCGAACTGCTCTTTTAACTCTGGATTTATCTGTGCTGCACCGCCATATTTTATAACTATCTTAGAACCACGAAAAAGCTTTATATATGTAAGTGCGCCTAGCAGGATTGAAACTACTTTTTTGTGATTATTCATTTTAAACTCTTTTTGTTGTAGAATGTATAAATTATATCTAAAGGATTGTTTATGCAACATAAAATCGTATTCCTCGATGCAAAAAGCCTAGGAAATAACAATCTTGGGCAATATCTAAGTGAATTTGGAGAATATACAGAATATGAAATAACATCTCCAAATGAGACACTACAAAGATGCAATGATGCAACAATAATTATCACAAATAAAGTCATATTAGATAGCAACATTTTAGAATCTCTAAAAGATTCTTTAAAATTAATCTGCATAACAGCAACAGGGACAAATAATGTAGATTTACAAACAGCACAAAAACTAGGAATCGAGGTTAAAAATGTAGTTGGATACTCCACTAAAAGTGTAGCACAACACACTCTTATGATGGCTTTAGCTTTAAGTGCAAAGATTCCTTATTATGATGATTATTGCAAAAGTAAAAAATACGCACAAAACCCACTTTTTACAAACCTTGATGAAAAATTAGAATTAATAAATGGTAAAAACTGGGGAATCATAGGCTTAGGGACAATAGGCTTAGAAGTAGCAAGATTAGCAAATGCATTTGGTGCATATATAAGCTACTATTCAACAAGTGGAAATAACAACAATCCTGACTTTCAACAAAAAGACCTAGATACTTTATTAAAAGAAAGCTCGATAATTTCAATACATGCTCCATTAAACGAAAAAACAAAAAATCTACTAAATAAAGATAATTTAGATCTAATACATGAAGGTGCAATTCTAATAAATGTCGGTAGAGGCGGGATTATAAATGAAAATGACCTAGCAGAAACACTAAAGGTTAAGAAATTTTACGCAGGTTTAGATGTATTTGAGAGTGAGCCACCAAAGGAAGATAATCCACTTTTCTCTAAAGAAATAGCAAACCAACTCCTACTAACTCCACATAATGCATGGGGATATGAAAACAGCAAGAAAAAGCTAATTAAAGGAATCTTGGACAATATAAAGGAATTTTTGAGGCTAGATTAGCCCCATTTTCTCCTTTGCTTCTTTATAGGTTTTTTCTGCAATTTCTCTAGCCTTGTTTGCACCGCTTTTTAGTATAGATTCTAAATGCGATTTATCATCTATAAGTTTGAGATAAGATTCTCTAATTGGTTTTAACTTCTCTATAATCAAATCTGCTAATGCAACTTTAAACTCCCCATAGCCCTTATTTGCAAATTCTGATTCTATATTTTCTTTACTATCTCCACTTAGGCATTGATATATAGTAAGCAGATTATAAATTCCTGCTCTATCTTTATCAAAGAGTATTTTATTTTCAGAATCTGTAGTTGCTTTTTTGCATTTTTTTAAAATCACCTCTGGCGTGTCAAGCAAGGCTATTAAGTGATTTGGCTTATCAACTCCACTTGATTTGCTCATTTTCTTTGTTGGATCATCTAGTCCCATTATTCTTGCACCTTCTTTTTGTATTAGTGGTTCTGGCACAATAAATGTCTCTCCAAAGTCCCTATTAAACCTAATTGCAGTATCTCTTGCTAATTCTATATGTTGCTTTTGATCCTCACCAACTGGAACATAATGACTTTTATAAAGCAAAATATCAGCACTCATCAAATTTGGATAATTAAAAAGTCCTGCTAGTATATTTTTGGGATTTTTTTGACTTTTATCTTTAAATTGCGTCATACGATTTAAATCTCCCATAGGAGTAATGCAAGTAAGCAACCAACCAAGAGAAGTGTGTTCTTGCACCTCTGATTGTATAAATAAAGTAGAATCTTTTAAGCCACAAGCTAGAAGCATAGCACATAATTCGTAAGTTTTTTCTCTTAATACTTTCGGGTCTTGTGGAATTGTTATAGCATGAGAATTAACAACACAAAAAACATTATCATATTCCTTTTCTCTATCAACCCAATTTTTAACCGCTCCTAGATAATTCCCCAAGTGTATATCTCCAGTGGGCTGAATCCCAGAGAAAACTCGTTTTAATTGCATATCTTTCCTTTTGTTTATTTTATATTTTGTATATAATGAATTATAACAATAAAACACAAGGATATATATATGGCACTAGCAAGTAGGATCATACCATGCTTAGATATAAAAAATGACAAAGTTGTAAAAGGAATAAATTTTAAAGGATTGCAAGAGACAGGCTGTCCGGTAGAAATGGCAAAAAAATATAATGATGATGGAGCAGATGAGATAGTTTTTTTAGACATTAGTGCATCAAGTGAAGGTAAAAAAACAAGAATTGAACTAATAAAAAAAGTAGCACAAGAAATCTTTATACCTCTAACAATAGGTGGTGGCATAAGCTCACTAGATGATATATATGAGCTATTGAATGCTGGATGTGATAAGATAAGCATAAATTCTTCAGCAATAATAAATCCAAATCTAATAGAACAAAGCGCAAAAAGATTCGGCTCTCAATGTATTGTTGTAGCTATTGATACAAAATATCAAAATAATAAATGGGAAATATACACACATGGTGGCACAAGAAAGACCAATAAAGAGCTACTTTCATGGGCACAAGAAGCACAAGATAGAGGTGCAGGAGAGCTACTTATTACAAGCATGGATTGCGATGGATTGCAAAATGGATATGACTTAGAACAAATATCAAAACTACATGAAATAGTAACAATACCAATAATAGCAAGTGGCGGTGCTGGGAGAGATTCTGACTTTTATGATGTATTTAAAGTTGGTGCAAGTGGTGCATTAGCCGCTTCTGTGTTTCACTTTGATCTAATAAATATAAAAATTCTAAAGAAATACCTAAAAGAAAATGGCATAGAAATACGAATCTAATAACACCTATATGATAGAAAATCTAGGAATCTTGGGGCTATTTTTAATATCATTTATAGCTAGTTCTTTATATCCACTAGGCTCTGAAGTATTTGTAGCTATGTTTATAAAGTTAGGATACGACAAATATCTAGTCTTACTAGTGGCAACATTAGGAAATACACTAGGAACGCTAAGCACATATGCCATAGGCTATTTTGGTACTAACCTTATTCTTCATAGTAGATTTAAAGAAAATATCAAAAAAGCCATAAAATATGTAAATATTACAAAAAAATTCGGAAGTTTATGTGCGTTTTTTACTTTCTTGCCAATTATTGGAGATATTTTCGCCCTAGCCTTAGGGATTACAAGATGCAATCTAGCCAAAATGATTATCTTTGTAACTCTAGGCAAGACATTAAGATATTATTTAATCATACATTTTATAAGTGCTTAAGCATTGTTTCATACGCTACTTTTGTCCCCTCTCTTACATTTGTAAGTAGGCTTAAGATTATAATTGTAATACTAGCTGCTAAAAATCCCGGAACAATCTCATAAATAGGGAAATTAAAATAAGTCCCTAGATAATTTTTATAAAGCACCACAGTAATAGCGCCTACAACCATACCACCTATTGCACCAACTCTAGTCATTCTCTCCCAAAATAAAGAAAACAACATAACACTACCAAAACTAGCACCAAACCCAGCCCACGCATAAGCAACGATAGATAAAACACTAGAATCCTCATCAAAAGAAATCACAAAAGCAATACAAGCAACGCACAATACGCCAAGCTTACCTATGTTTAAGATTGATTTATCTGATGCATCTGTTTTAAAAATTCTTCTATAAAAATCCTCTGCAATAGTAGAGCTTGATACAAGCAGTTGAGAACTTGCCGTGCTCATAACAGCAGCCAAAATAGCAGAAAGTAAGATTCCGCTAACCCAAGGATTAAACAATACTTGACTCATTACAATAAATATCTTTTCAGGATCTTGTAGTGATAGCTCAAATTTATACACATAAGCAATCCCAATTACACCAATTAAACAAGCACCAATCAAAGAAATAACCATCCAAGAGATTCCAACAATAGTAGCTGCTTTAATATCATTTGTAGAACGAATAGACATGAATCTAACTAAAATATGAGGTTGCCCAAAATATCCAAGACCCCAAGCTAAACTTGAAATAATAGCAATAGCACTAACTCCCTCACCCATGGATAAAGCTTGAGGTTTAATTTCAGATACTATTTTTATACTCTCATCAATACCGCCTAAATGATATATCATCGCACAAGGCACAACAATTAAAGCACCCATCATTAATAAGCCTTGTATAAGATCAGTCCAACAAACAGCCTTATATCCACCAAGAAATGTATATGCTACGATAATGATTGTTCCAGTTGTTAGTGCATACTCATATGCTATACCAAAAGTAGCTTCAAATAGCTTTGCACCACTAACAAGTCCAGCAGATACATAAAATGTAAAAAATATCAAAATAACAATAGCACATAACACACGCAAAATATGCTTATCATCGGAGAATCTAGTCTCAAAATAATCAGGTATTGTAATAGAATTTGCAATTACGCTTGTGTAGATTCTAAGCCTCTTTGCAACAAAGCTCCAATTTAATAATGCCCCAATTGATAAACCTATTGCAATGTAAATTTCACTAAATCCAGTAACATACAAAGCTCCCGGCAATCCCAAAAGCAACCACCCACTCATATCAGATGCACCAGCAGATAGTGCTGATACAACAGGTCCCATAGAACGATTACCTAAAAAATAGTCTTCTGTATTTTTATTTTTGTTATAAAAATAAAATCCAATAAAAAGCATAAGCAATGAATATGCTATAAATGTTGTTGCAATTTCAAAATTAATTTGAACCATTTTTCTCTCCTCTTATGCCAAGATTTCCATATCTGTGATACGAAATACTAAGTGATTTTTCAATTACATAATAAAGCAACTCGAATCTACCATTAATAAGTGGCTTACTTGAAGCGATAATTTTAGCTAACTTCGCACATGACTTATAGATAACATCATCAATACAAGGCTTTGCAAAATACCTAATTCGCTCATATTTTGATACATTTTGTGCAAATTCCTCTTTGCTTTGTTCTACAAATCCAACACTAGCTCCAATTAATGATGATATTTCTTTTAAAAATTCTATATGCTTGTTATCCTTATAGCACACAAAAAGCGGAATCCCCAAAGTATGAGTAGCTATCAAAACTCCTAGCATATCTTTTAGGGAATCTTCACTGCACACATAGTATCCGACATTCTTTACACTCTCATAATAAAACCAATTCTCCTCACCTCTTATATTTACATAGTCTCTTTTGACAGAAAATTCATTTAACTTATGATAAGCATAGCTCTTTGCCATTATAATTGAATCTCGCAAATCATCTTTATTTGGATTTGTTTGCATTAATTTTTCTAAAATTTCAGAAATATTACTATCTATCAAATTCTTTTCTGTTTTGTGTTGTGAAACATTTAAAAATTGGGTTATGTAATTATAAATACCAACTTTTCTGCCAAACCCTATTGCTGATTTTTTCACCCCACCAAATGGCTGTCTTAATACAATTGCACCAGTGCTAGGCTTATTTATATAAATATTCCCAGCTTCTATTTTAGAAGTAAAAATTTCCCATTCTCGCTCATCTAGACTCTCTAATGCTGCAGTTAGTCCATATCCTGTAGAGTTTGCAATAGCTATTGCATCTTCTAAATCTCTAGCTCTCATAACCGATAATATAGGTGAGAATAACTCTTCTTTGTGCATAAACTCACCAACTCTAACTCCATATTTAATACAAGGTGTCATTAAATATGGATTATCATTGACAAAACTAGGTTTTAATGCCCACTCTTGCTCACCCTCTAACTCATTAATAGCTTTTATAGCCTTTTTATCATTGGAGTTTGCTAATGCACCTAACTTATTTTTAAACTCAAAAGGATTGCCAACATTTAATGACTTTGCTGCATCAACTAAAGTAGCTCTAAAATCCAAATCATCATACACCTCATCTTCTAGTATCAAAAGTGAAGTAGCAGAACACTTTTGCCCAGAATTTGAAAAGGCAGAATGAATGACATTTTTGATTGCTTGATCTCTATCGGCAAACCTACTAACAATTGTTGCATTTTTCCCACCAGTCTCTGCACTTAACATTAAAGTAGGATTACTATCTAACATAGCATAAGCCGTCTCTTCTCCTCCAGTTAGCACAGCAAAACAAATAGAAGAATCTTTTAATAAATATTCTGAAATATAAGAACCTTTAGTTGGCATGAAAATTAACGCATCTTTTGGGATTCCAGCCTCCCAAAAACATTCACATATCATATAGCCACTTAATGAAGATAGACTTGATGGTTTATATATTACTCTATTTCCAGCTGCTAGTGGTGCTGCAATAGTTCCAACTGATATTCCAATAGGGAAATTCCAAGGAGCAACCACAACTCCTATACCCTTTGGCGAAAGAGTAGTATTTTCATTTTGTGCCATTAGAGATTCTAAAGAATGAGGATAAAATTCTAAAAAGTCAATAGCCTCACTAACTTCAGCGTCTATTTCTATAAATGTCTTTCCAACTTCAAGCGCTGAAATACCTATTAAATCACCCCTTCTATCTCGCATTATTTGTGCGGTCTTAGCCAATATCTTATGAATCTCACTAAAGTTAGTTTCACTAAATTTAGAATCTTTTGCAATTTTTAAAGCTTCTTGTATATCTTCTTTGCTTGCTAGGTGAATTTTGCCTATATCTTTATTATTTATTCTTTCTTTTATAGTTATTGATTCTGTGCTAGTTTTTAGCTCTTCTTTAGCTACTGCGAACACTTCCATAAATGGCATATTTTCGTATTTTTGTCGTATATTTTTCGCCCATTGCCTATTTTGTGGCAGTATAAAGTCAGTATCAGGTTCATTATAAAAGCTCTTAGTATCATATGAACTTTGAGCCTTTTGTGGTAGTAATCTATTTTGAATCCTATGAGTTTTCGAATCTATTTTGGAAATTCCATCTAAAGATTCTAAAAACAATTTCTTTTGTGTTTCCCACGCATTATCGCCTACTTTTAGGTTAAAGAAATATCTCATAAAATTATCTACACTAGTATTCTCATCAAGCCTTCTCACAAGATATGCAATAGCGTTATTAAAATGAGATTCATCACATACAGGTGCATACAATATTAGTTTATGTAGTTGGGAAATCTCCTTAGCACACTGCATACTCATACCCTCTAACATTTCAAAAGTAAATGAAGAGAATGCATTTTTGTGCTTTATTTTTGTATAAGCATATGAAATCTCAAAAATATTATGACTTGCAATACCTATGTTTATGTATTTGTAATTATCACCACTTAGTATAAAATCAAGCATTTTATTGTAGTTTGAATCTGTATCTACTTTTTTAGAAAATGTAGGTAGCTCCCAACCTCTTTGAGAAGCTATAGTCTCCTCACTTTCCATATTTGCACCCTTAACAAACCTTATCTTAATTGGTTTTTTACCATTTAATACTCTCTCTTTTGAAAATGCAAATAACTTTTGTAGATAATCAAATGAATCAGGGATATATGCTTGAAGAACGATTCCGGCTTCAATATCAAAGTTTGAAATACTCTCCATAAAACTACTAACTGTAAGCTCTAAATCTCTAAATTCTTCCATATCCAAGTTTATAAATTTGCTGATCCCTTGTCTTTCTTGCTCTTCTTGTGCTATTTTGTATAAAAGATTCAACCTCTTTACTATCTCATCTTTAGAGTATTCAAAATCAATTATATTTATCTGCGAGAAGATAGTTGTAATTTTAATTGAAATATATGTTACAAATTTACTCTGCAATGCTTTTTTGTATTTTTCAATTCTATGATTACTCTCATCTTCACCTAAGACTTCCTCGCCTATTAGATTTATATTTAAAGTTATGTTTTCACTAGCTCTCTTATCTATGTGAGATTCTAAAAATGTTGGATTTTCATCTAACACCATACCTTTTGTATCATCTCTTAAATGCTTAACAAAAAATGGCACGCTAAGTTTTGGTGCTACACCGCCAAAACTCAAAAAACAAAATAGCAAAAACTTCTCACTGCTAGTGAAAAAATCAGCAATACCATACTTTCTTAAAATAGTCTCTATAAACTCAAAGGTCGATGATTTGTCTTTACATCTAAATGCACGATCTAATAGCTCTATTAGCATTATTTTATTTTTTGGATTATTTAGCAATTTTTGCATTTTGTTGTGAAATATTTTTTCACTTTGTTGCATATTTGTCTCAATCTTGCCTTGCAATTCTTCTGCGAATTTTAATGATTCATCAATTAAATCTAATTCCATATAAAAACTCCCAAAAAGTAAATTTTTAGTATAACTTTATGTAAATAATAATATTTGAAATTCAATTTTTACAAATATTTTTAGCTTATTTTTAAAATAAAGATAGAAAATATTTATTTTTGTAACACTTATGATACAATGAATCAAAGTTGAAGTTAGGAGGAACACATGAATACAACAATCACTTCAAAACATTTTGAGCTAACAGATTCAATTAAAGACTATATATACAAACTAAGTGATAGCTTGGAGAAGTATAGTTTAGACATCATAAGTAATAGAGTTGTAATATCATATCAAGATAAAAAGGGCAAAGAGAAGAAAAAAAGAATCTTTGAAATAGATTTAACAATCAATGTTGCAAAATCAAATACTATAGTAATAAGCCAAAAAGATAAAGATTTATATGCTGCTTGCGATTTAGCCTTCTCTAGAATGCACAAAATACTAAGAAGATATCATGATAAAATAAACAATAAACACGCTACACCTAGCGAAGAAATAATATCAGCTGATATTTTAAGAGATGAAGCATTAAGCCTAAAAGAAGATGAGATTGTACCAATGGATTTAGATTTACACAAGCCACTTGATATAGATGAAGCACTAGAAAGATTAAAAAGCAGCTCACAACAATTTTTTGTATTTAATGATAAGGATTTAAAAATGAGAGTTATTTATAAAAGAATAGATGGAAAATATGGACTCTACTAAAAAAATATACCTAGTTGGCGGATATGTAAGAGATAAACTGCTACATATAAAATCAAAAGATAAAGACTATGTAGCAGTAGGATATAAGGAATCTGATTTTTCACACTTACAAAAGGTTGGCAAAAGTTTCCCTGTATTTTTACTAGATAACAACTCACAAATTGCACTAGCACGAAAAGAAACAAAGCTAGGGCATGGATACAATGGCTTTTCATACGATACAGAAAATGTAACTTTGCTTGAAGATTTAAAAAGAAGGGATCTCACAATAAACTCTATAGCATTAGATGAAGATAGTGGCGAGATAATAGATCCTTTTGGTGGAGCAAATGATATAAAAAATAAAATTTTACGACATACAAGTAGTGCATTTATAGAAGATCCACTTAGAGTGCTACGCATAGCAAGATTCAAAGCAAAACTTGGACAATTGTGGAAAATACATAAAGATACAAAAGCTCTAATCTATAACATGAAAGACGAACTAAAATACTTAGAACCAAACAGAGTATATAAGGAAGCAGAAACAGCACTTAGCTACAAAAATGCTCATTTATTCTTTGAAAGCCTATTTGAACTTGGAGTGTTAGAATATATCTTTCCAAATATCTACAAGTTAACAACGCTAAAAGAAAGTAGCCTATATCACATGAAAGCTTCTGCATTCTTGCACACCATAAATACAATAAAAAATCTAAAATATGAAAACTTATGCCTAAAACTATCTGCACTATACCATGATATAGCAAAACCACATATATATAGATTCTATGGAAACTCCAACGGACATGATGATATAAAACTAGTAGAATCTCTAATAGACATGCAAATCCCAAACAGACTAAAAAAAGATATACTACTTCTAATACAAAACCACATAAAAATACAAGAAATAGAAAATCTAAAAGCATCTAACATAGTTAGATTATTAGAATCTTATAAAGGTAATTTAGAGCTACTCAATTCACAAATCAAACTATTTAATGCAGATTTAAAAGCTAGAAAAGCATATCGTAGCATAAAAAAAATAGACACAGATAAACTAATAGAAGCATTTAAGAAAATAAAATACTCCCCAAAACAATGGATAGAATCCAAAGAAATTCCACCAAATGCAACACAAATCAAAGAACACATACTGCAAGAAAAAATAAAAATAATAAAAGAAATTTTTTAGTTTCACTTGATACAATTATAAGAATAATTTTTAATTTTGACTAGGTGAAAATATGGAATTTCTAAAAGAAACAATAGACTACGCAATATTCAGTATTTTAGGGATTATGGGCTTTATAGCTTTATGGCTCACTATTGAGAGAGTTATGTTTTTTTCGAAGATAAATTTAAATGACTATGACACTCAAGAATCCTTTGAAGATTCTATTACCAAACATCTAACAACACTATATATAATCTATTCAAATGCTCCATATGTCGGACTTCTAGGCACGGTAATTGGGATTATGATCACATTTTATGATATGGGACTTAGCGGAACGATAGATACAAAAGAGATAATGACTGGACTATCTTTAGCATTAAAAGCCACAGCACTAGGCTTAGCAGTAGCTATACCAACGCTAATTGCATACAATGCACTATATCGCAAGATAACACTGCTTAGCAATACATATAAAAATAAGAATCTAAAATGATAAAAATACCAAAAAACGAATCTCTAAACATAGTTCCATTTATAGATGTTATGCTGGTTTTACTAGCAATAGTCCTTAGTATATCAACATTTATCGCACAAGGAAAGATAAAAATAGATCTACCACAAAGTGCAAATAGCGAATCTCAAAACGATGAGAAAAAAGTAAAAATTCTAGTAGATAAAGAAAATAAAATATATCTTGACGACAAAGAAATATCAATAATTTCGCTAAGAGATTCTATAAATCAAATCGATAGAAAAATGCTAATAGAGCTAAGAAGCGATAAGGAAGCAAAGTTTCAAACTTTTATACAAATAATAGATATTCTAAAGGAAAAAGGACATGAAAACTTCAGCATCGCCACAGAAAAATAGAACACTAAAAGCATTCTTCATAGCATTTGGTATATATTCTATTGCTATTTTTAGTCTTTTATACGCCAATACAAAGCTACCACAAAATGTGGGTGTGCAACCACAAAGTATATCCATCGCACTCACACAATTTGTAGCACAAACAACACCAACACCACAAGAAATAAAACCCATAGAAGAAATCAAAGAAATACAAAAACCAATCAAAAAGAAAAAAGAAAAAAGAAAAAAAGAACCAATACCAACACCACAAAATATAGCACAAACAGAATCCAAAACACAGCCAAGCACCAATACTACAACCGCAACACAAGAACCACAGATACTAGTATTTGGCAAAACAAATGACCCATTTTTAATATCAATAAAACAAGCAATAGATAAAAATCTGCACTATCCAAGAAAAGCTAGAATGATGAAATTATCAGGCATTGTAAATATAAAATTTGAATTATTAAAAGATGGCAGAGTCCAAAATATAAAAATTATAGATTCATCAGGTCATGGTATCTTAGATAAGTCAGCTCATAAGACAATTTTGGACGCGAGAGCATATTTCCCGCAACCAAAAAATAATGTAACAATACAAATACCAATACAATACAAACTAATTTGATTTAAACAGAATGCGATTTATAAATTGTATTGGATTTGCATTTTAGTTTGAAAGTGAGTTAAAGATTCTCTTTTTATAAAATCTCTATGCATACAATCTTGTTTTATTGCAGCTAAACTCTATTCCAATAACAATTTGAAATACATGTATATTTTTATTACATAAATTAAATACGAATCGTGTTTAGCTATATTTGAAACATTGAAGATTAGAGGGCTGGATTATTTCCAGCACTCTGTATTTTCTATACCAACATCTGAAGCTTTAAAATGAGGCTCTTTTCCTTCTGCTCTTTGTTTTTCATAATCTTTTAGAACCTTGATAGCTATTCCACCAAGCTTAATAATTGCAATAATATTAATAATTGCCATAAAGCCCATAAGAACATCTGCCAAATCCCATGCAAGAGAGAAGTTAATCTGTGCTCCAACAAACACCATAATAACAGCAGTTGCCCTAAAGACATTTAACGCCATTTTATTTTCTGTAATAAATCTAAAATTCATTTGAGAATAAAAGAAATTACCAATAAGCGATGTAAAGGCAAATAACACAACAGCAATACTAACAAAATGCATACCAAAGCTACCAAAATATCCTTCCATAGCCTTTTGCATAATTGCCATACCTTGAAGATTCCCCACATTTTCTTGTGAGCAAAGCACGATAAATGCAGTAGCACTACAAATCACTAGAGTATCAATAAATACAGATAATGTCTGAACCATACCTTGTTTTGCTGGGTGGGTTGTATGTGCCGCTGCTGCTGCATTTGGAGCTGAACCCATACCTGCCTCATTTGAGAATAGTCCTCTCTTTATACCTATCACCATAGCACTACCAGCAAAACCACCAAAAATAGCCTCAAAATCAAAAGCTTGTTCTAATACATGAGAGAATACAACAGGGATTTGCTCAAAATTACTAACAATAACAATAAATGCAACTATAAAATAGCCAATTGCCATAACAGGAACTAACACTGAAGTTACAATGGCTGAAGCTTTGTTTTTGCCATAGAAAAACCCAATAACTAATATAGCTAAAATCGCACCTAAAAATATTTTAAAATTACCACCATTAAAAGATTCACTACCAACATACACCTCAAACACAGAAGTTAGAGTATATGCTTGAAGACCATTAAACCCATATGTAAAGCACAGAATAAGAGAAATTGCAAAAATAATACCAAAAGTCCTAGAACCAAGTGCACTCTCTATATAATAAGCAGGACCACCTTTATAGTTATATTCTCCATCTCTCCTTTTATACACTTGAGCTAGAGTACTTTCAACAAATGCACTTGCACCACCCAAAATAGCAGTAACCCACATCCAAAATAATGCACCAACACCACCAGCACTCATAGCAACTGCAACACCAACTATATTACCAATCCCAACCCTAGAAGCAGTAGAAATCATCAATGCACCAAATGGGCTTACATGCTCTTCATGTGATTTCTCTCTTAGAATCTTAAAAACTTGAGGCAAAAATCTAAATTGTATAAATCTAGTTCTTATAGAAAAATATATACCACTAAAAAGTAACAAAAATACCAAAAAATAGGTATACAAGAAAGTATTGATTTCACCAATTAATTCCATATCAAACCCTTATTGTTAAATTTACATCTATCATTTTAGTTATTTATTTTCCAATTTCAAAGAATTATTAAACTTTTGATAAAATTTATTTTTACATTGTTTAATTTTTACACAATAAATCCACCACCTAATACTTTATTCTCTTCATATAATACTAATGCTTGACCTTGTGCTACACCATATGCACTCTCACTTAGTCGTGCTACTATAATTTCTTTATTGCCTTCTCGCTCTAATTCTACTTCTGCCTTAACTTTATGACTCTTGTAACGAATCTTTACATCACATTCTAACTTTGCATTATTAGCAAACAAATCAATCGGCAAAGATACATTTATAGCCCTAACTTCATTTATAGCTAATTCTTCTTTATCTCCAACAACAATAGTATTATTATCAGGATTGATTTTTACTACATAATGTGGTGTTAATGCACCATTTATAGTAAATCCTTTTCGCTTACCTATTGTATATTGCATATAGCCTTTATGCTTTCCTATTTTGTTACCTTTTGTATCAAGAACATCGCCTTCATTATTTGTATTAAAGTGCTTTTCTAGCACATCTACATAAGTATTCTCAACAAAACATATTTCTTGTGAATCTTTATAAGTCTCCAATGTCCCAAGCCATGGAAGCTCATTTAGTGCAATTGGTTTTACATCTTTTTTTATCTTATCTCCTAATGGAAATATAATTCTCTCTATCCATTCTTGTCTTAAACCAAACAAAAAATAACTCTGATCTTTATAAGTATCAACTGCTTGAGCAATTTTAGAATCTATAATCTGTGCGTAATGACCAGTAGCAACAAAATCATAACCAAGTTTATCTGCCATATTAAAAGCTATACTAAACTTTACCTTTGGATTACACATGGCACATGGATTGGGAGTTAATCCCTTTTTATAAGATTCCACAAAGTAGTCATAGACTGCTTCTTTAAATAACCCTCTCTCATCTACAATATCATACGAGATTCCTAGAGCCTCTGCGCATTTTTCTATATTTCTTATATAATAGTTATGTTTTTCTTCTTTATCATGTAATTTCAAATAAACACCATGAACTACATATCCAGCCTTTTGTAACAAATATGCACAATAGCTAGAATCAACTCCGCCACTCATTAACAATAATACTTTTTTCATAATTATTCCTTTGTATACTCTAATTTTTTACCCAAAAATAATGAATTATCAGTATATTTCGCCCACAAAATCTCCAAAGAAAATACCTCTCCTTCGCCTAATTTAGCATAAGGAAATGTTTTATAATACAAAGCTTTCTGCTCTGTTGTGGCATGTTTAAAATGTGCCTTAATTTGCACACCTTGCAATGTTTTTAATGCTCCATCTTTGGCTATATTCACACCACACTTTGGAAACTTCTTTGCCAGTTTTATATGCTTTGAATCAACACTACTTTTAAAAATAAGCTTCAAAGTTTCAACACAAAAAACATAATAGCAACTAGCAGTATATACACAAATGTCATCATATGTATCATCAATGACACTAAGGGTAAGCAGTTTATTGTTTGCTATGAATTTCGATATTCTCGTATCCATGAGGAAATTGTAGCCAAATTTTAAAAAATACAAAATTTAATATTATCTCTGTATTTATGCTACAATTAAATGAAACAAATTATTAAAGGAGAAAATATGAAAAAAATACTTGTAAGTGCAATTGTGGCTGGAATGCTATCAAACATAGCAATGGCAAAAGACGAGACAAAATTATATGATCCAAAATCAGAAAAAAACCATGTAGTTATAAATATGGAAATTTTGGATAAAAATGGCAATAAAAATGCAGGAGAAATAGTAGCTGTTGAAACAAAATATGGAGTAGCATTTTATCCGAATCTAAAAGGTGTAGAAAGCGGGATTCACGGATTCCATATCCATGAAAATGCAGATTGTGGAGCAACTGATAAAGGACTTGGCATGAAAGCAGGTGGACATTGGGACCCAGAAAAAAATGGGGGACACTCATATCCTTGGAGCGATAATGGACACAAGGGTGATTTGCCAGCTATATATTCTGATTCAAACAAGGAAGTTACAACTCCCGTATTAACACCAAAATTAAAATCTCTCAATGAAATTAAAAATCATGCACTAATGATTCATGTTGGTGGTGACAACTATCATGATCACCCAGCAGCATTAGGTGGCGGTGGTGCTAGAATGATTTGCGGAGTTATAAAGTAAAACAAGAGATTCTTAGAATCTCTTGTTAGTTTTTGTATAATTTCCAAAAATTTTGGAGCAGATATGAAAATCGCATTAATTAGCAACTCGCTATTGCTTGATAGAAGTTTGGAAATATACTTAAAAGACTACATTACAAGCTACAAACAATGCGACTTTGTAGTATCCACAGAGAAAATAGAACAATCAGATAAGCCAGTATTTTTGATAGGTGATTATGAAAATTCAAACCTAAAAAAGCCATTTACAAAAGAAATACTACTAGAAAAATTAGAATCTTTTTTTCTAAAACTACAAAAACAAGGTCCAAACACACAAAATATAGAACCAATAAATAATCAAAAATGGCAAGAAATAGTTCAACACTCCACAAAAATAGAAAATAACAACACGAATTTAACATTGCAAGATAAACTAGAAGAAATTCTTAGAAGATACGCAAAAGAAATAGAAGAAACAATAAAAGAACATATAAAAAATGAAAAATAAACAAACCATACAAATAATCGGAGGTAGATTCAAAGGAAGAAAGCTAAAAATGGCAAATCTATCTACAACTAGATCAAGTAAGGCAATTTTAAAAGAATCTCTATTTAATACGCTATATACAGATGTTGTTGGGGTGAATTTTGTAGAATTTTTCGCAGGCACTGGTAGCATAGGCTGTGAGGCTCTAAGTCGTGGTGCAAAATGTGGAATCTTCTTTGAAAAGGACAAAGATTCATATGAAGTGCTAAAAGAAAATCTTCAAACAATATGCAATGATTGTGAGTATAAAATAATATTTGGAGATACATTTTCTAAATATAAAGAATTAAAACCAGAAGAACCAAGCATAGCATACTTTGATCCTCCATTTTGCATACGAGATGGAATGGATAATGTATATGACAAAACTTTTAATATTATAAAAAGCTTAGATTCAAAGGTATTCATATATGTAATAATAGAACATATATCAAACATACAAACTCCACAAAATATCGGGAATTTCACACTAATAAAAAGTAAAAAATTTGGCAATAGCACACTTAGTTACTATAAGGAAATATAATGCAATACTATGGAAGAAATAACAAAAGTCTAGCAAAAGCAATATTTAAAGAAGATTTACAAGATATTATAGACAATAAAGAATGGGAAATAGTTGATATTAGAATGCCAGATGATTTTAGAAGAGGTCATATAAATGGTGCAAAAAATATAACAACACAAGAGGAACTACAAAGTATCTTAGATAGTGGAAAAAATATACTTCTAAACTGCTACTCTGGGCATACCGTATCAGTAATTGGTAGCGATTTAGTTAATTCTGGATATACAAATATATATTTCTTAGATGAGCATATAGAAGACTGCATATGATATTGGCGACCCTTGGAAGATTTGAACTTCCGTTTATGCCGTGAAAGAGCATTATCCTTGGCCACTAGATGAAAGGGTCGTGCGAATTTTAGCATAAGATTACCATTATTTATATCTTATATAACAATTTAATATAATCTAAATGATTGAAAATCAAATACCAAACTAGTTGGAATCTCTAATTTATTATCAACTCTACTCTTTGGCGCAACCACCAATATATAACCACCAGCTCCATTATTATCCCATATACTAAAAAATCCTTTTTAGAGCTGATATACTCTCCATGGCTTGGATCTAATATCTTAATGTAATCTCCATAATAGTTGATAATTACAACAAAGTGTGGATATCGCGGATCATTTTCTATCTTAACTATCATGGGTAAATTTATAAGCTTATTTAATGCATTTCTACCAATCTGATAAGCTCTAATCTCATAACCCATTTCTAAAATGACCTCACTTAAAGACGCAAAGCTAAAAGAATTAGTATTTAACTCATCGCCACTAATAATCTTTAATACATCTAATTCACTTAGCCTTTTATCATCAATCATATTAATCAATGTAGTCAATGAAGAAGCACCGCATGTTTCTTAATATGTCCGCCCTATTACTTTTTAATTTTTTATATCAATATAAGATCTAACTACAAACTCAGCATTGATAATACATGTCAATTAGGAATAATGATATTAAAACTTTCTCCATTTGTATATTCTTTTCTCATATAGCTACCGCCACCAGATACTAATAAATCAATCTCAGGATTCAATGTATAGATAAATGTCTGATTTAAAACAATCCTTTTGTATCATTCCAAATTGTTGGATCGCCACTTATTGAAATATCTGGATATAAATAATATGAATTATAGTTGCCAATGCTTAGAATAGATAAGATAGTGATGCTTCTCAAACATATTTGTTTTTTAAATAACGAATCTATACTTAACCTATCACTTGTAAAAAGCTCTCCAACAAGAAAACATGAAATCAAAATAAAATTCTTACCATGAACTATGTTACCTTTATACTCAAATTTAAAGTATATATTATTACAATTTTATATTAATAATTTTTTAAAAAGTTACAGATATGATTTATAAATCGATACGAAATCGTAAATTTAGTGTAATTGAAATTGCAAGGGACTATACATGAATAAAATATTTATATGTATTATTGTTACTAGTTTATTTATTAATAATTCTTTTGCAAATGATTTATTAGCAAAAGTAAGCAATGGAATCTTAAGTGATAGTTCTAATGAAGTAAGAATCCTTAATAAAGATGAAGAAAAAGAAATTGTAGGTGGGTATATGGTTGGGCTATATGACAGGAATTTATACAATAATGAATTACATGTAATAATGATGCCAACTCAGAAGGAATATGAGCTTGGTCAATTATGCGGGATAGATCAGACATGTTCAAATCCTAGCTCATATAGAGGCAAAGAATGGCTAAGTGCAGTTGGTGGTAATAAAAATCAGTGGCTTGGATATTCTGTTAAGAAAAATATAGGCTATTCCAAATATGGAAAATACGCTTATTTCACATATTCCGCATCTATTTACAATGCTTCAACAGGTACAGCATATAGAACAAACTCTAGCCAACTTCTGAATAACAATATGATAGTAAAGGAACTATCTAGTAAATATAAATCGTTTTTAGAGTTTAAGCTTGGTGGTTTAAGCGTTAATTAAAGTCAAGACTTTATAAGCAATGGAGTTGATATGGTACGCTTTGATCTTAGTTATATGAACATGCAGATTCAAATCAATCAAAATAATACAAATAGGTCATTTGGTTATAAAGTTGATCAAGATGGATTTTTTGATAGCAATTTTAATAAAGCAACAAATATACCAGATAATATTAAAATTGATGCTAATCATATAAATGAATTTTATCAAATTTCTGCAAACTCAAACATTAGAGATTATGGTCATATAGATATAGTAGCTACTCTGTCTAATATATATAATGATTTTTCTAAAATTCCAAGTGAACAAAGGGCTATATTAGCAAAAGAAGAGTTAGAATATAGAGAAGATGTATATGGCGATTTTTTCTCATTTAGAGACGAATTTTTAGATGAAAATGGAAATATTAATGAAAGTGGTGAATTTTTCTTACTTTTTAACAGAATAGCGTCTTTAAATGAAAATATAATTGGTACTCACTCTATAAGAAAACAAGTAGAATATGATAGTGAATTAAGAAATTTTATTAGAAAAAATAGCGTTTATATGATTGAAGGCGATAATGTGTTAAGTGGCATTATGTCGCATGATATTAACACATCATTGGAACTATTGAGCTTAACAGACAAGGAAAAGTTTAAAGAAAAATGGCTTGATGCACTAAAAGAATACAAAAAAAAGCTAGCAACACAAGACAATACCAACAACGAAGACAAACCAACTAAAAGAAAACCTATACAAGGTAAATCAGACAATAATGAAACATATGTAGATGAAAATATAAATAAAGCATTACAAACATTATTAGAAAGCAAATTTAACAAAGAAAAAATGCTTGATATTTTATTTGGAACAAATACCAATAATATAAATGATGATTCTATGGAGATAATATCTGAAATGAATAAAAATAATGTAGAAAATAAAAATAATAAAAAAACTAATTTAGATTTGAAAGTTTAAAAGCTATATCTCCAGCCACTGCTTATATTCTCCTATTTTTTTAGATATATCAAACTCCATAGAATACTCTAAGAGCTCATCTTTATGAAACATATTTGGATTATCAAGAGCCAATTTTATAGCTACAACCATGCTATTTAGATTATTTATAGGGGTTACTATCCCGCACTTAAATAAAGGTATAGAATCTATATCTCGTCTCTTTTTTCCCAAAATTATTCTAGGAGCACAATCTGTAGTGATTATAGGCACACCTAAAGAGATAGATTCTACTAACACATTTGGAAATCCTTCATGATTTGAACCAAACACAAAAAAATCAGCCACACTCAAAGGCGCATAAGGATTCTTTGTCTTGCCAAGTAATGTAATATTCTTAATATCTCCTATTGCTTCTTTAAGGTAGGATTCTAGCTCACCAGATCCTATAATAAATAAATGCACCTTATAACCTAAAGACAAAATTTCATTAAATGCATTAATTAGTAAAATATGATTCTTCCCAACATCAAGTCGCCCTACACTTACAAAAATTATTTCACCATTGCTTTTATGTCGCTTTATTATTTGCTTTAGTTCTGTTTCATCTTGTGATAAATTTCGTATCTTATCTATACAAAATACATTAGGTAAAAATGTAACCTTCTCTCTTGCTATACCAAAATTTTCTACTAAGTCATCTGCATTTTGCTCTGAATTAGCAGAGATTTTATGCGCTTTGTTATACAAAGCCTTAATTAAAAATCTATTAATCTTAGAGGCTAGATTATTATAGCCATATTGCTCTGATGGATAACATCTCTCTGATATAAAGATTCTTGGTTGTCTCACAAAAAATGACGCAAGTATATTTATATAATTTGGGCGTGTCATCAATGATAGAGAATGTGTAGAATCTTTAATAATTTTTGAGTATTTATAAGCAAGGAATGGTAATTTTAAAAGCTTTATCACCCCATTTTCATTATTGCTATTTTTACCTAAGATTATCTTCTCTACACCATTTGGTATCTCATAATGACAAACATCTTCAAGCAATACAAGGGTAATTTTATATTCCTTTATTAGCTCTTCTAGAAGCAATGAAGTAACCCTCTCTGCACCACCAGCACCAAATGAATAAATAAGTATTACTATATGCATTTACCTAAAACCTCACAAGTATTATCTACCATTTTAGATATTGAAAATCTATCAATAATATGCTTTTTAGATTCAAAACTTAGTCTTATTTTTTCATCATTGCTTAATGATATTACAGAATCTAAACACTTATACAAGCCCCTTTCATCACGCTTGTTGAAGCAAAATTTATAGTCTTGTCCAAAATTTGCTATTACAGCACTCTCTCCAACATCACTAACAATAGGTAAAGCCCCACATGCCATGCCTTCTGCAATAGAATTAGAAAAACTCTCCGTATATGAAGTAGATAGTATAAAATCAAAGATAGAATAATAGTACCATACATTATCTTTAGCCCCTAAAAACAATACTCTATCTTTAAAATCTCCCAATACATCTAAGCATTCTCTTAAAATTACATCATCTATTTTGCCAATAGATATAAAATATACATTACTATTCTTGCCACACAAATATCTAGCAGCTTTGGCAAAAAGCGGATAATCTTTCACTTTATTCATTCTAGCTGCAATTCCAAATATAATAGATTCTTTAGGTAGGTTTAGCCTTTCTTTTAGGATATTGTCTCTATCTTTAACACATGCAGTATCAATCCCATTATACACAACACAAGCCCTATCCATAAAATATCCATACTCTTTATAGAAACTAATTGCATCATTAGAGTTACAAACTATCGCTTTTGCATATTTACTGCAATACTTCTGTGCATAAAAATATGCTTTTGAAAAAAATGGTAGCTTTGTTACATTAATAGCACTAGATCTAAATCCAAAAACAACTGGTATATTTAAAAAAGCAGAAGCAAACAGACTAAAAAGATTAGAATCTGGCATAAAAGCATAGATAACATCTGGCTTAAAGTCTTTGATTATTTTTCTATATCTACATAAAAATAAAAAATCACTCTTGCCTTTTTTATCTACACACACATAAGGCAAATGAGAGACTTCATCATACAAATCACCACCACTATAAAATGTGCATAACAACAACTCAATATCATCTCTAGCATAAAGCCCTTTAGCAAGATTTACCCATTGTCTCTCCGCCCCACCAAAATTTAAAGATCGTATAGTTAGTAATATTTTCATTTTTCTACTATTTGCTTTGTAATTATTCTTGGGATAAATGTTTTTGGAAGACATATATAAAACAATGCCTTTAATGCTTGTAAGCTAGGGTATATTGTAAAGCTTTGCAGAATCTTTTTAAAAGCCATATTTCTATTTCCGCCTTGATGATACAAAAGTGCAGCAGTAGCACATAACTCTGATAGATACCTTGGACATACTTCTTTTCTTTCTTTATAGAATAACAAAATATTTTGTTCATAGTTCTTTGCCATTAAAAGCGGATTATATTTTAGAGTATGACTTAGAGAATCTGCATGAATTCTATAAAATTTCAAAGGCTTATGATAATAATAGCTCTGACTTTGTTTATGCATTCTAAGCCAAAGTAAGCCCATATTACCCCTCTCTTCGCTAAATCTCCTTCTTCCAAGCAAATTCCTCTCAAATAAAGTTACAAACTCTCCTTGAAGCCTACCGCTTAAGACATCCTTAAAACTAATTTCACCAGATTCATCTACTCCTCTGCCAGATAATGAGCCATCATCACTTCTAGTGCAATTTGCAATAATGATTCCATATCTTTTATCATGTTGCAAATATATATTTACCAAATTTGAAATAGCCTCTTTAAAAAGCACATCATCATCATCAAGCAATAATACAAGCTCACCATTTGCATAATCTAAACCATTATTTCGATTACCAGCTGAACCACTACTTCTAGTATTTTGCACAACCTTTATATTTGAATGCTCCATTGCATATTCTTGGGCAAAGACAAAGGTATTATCGCTTGATTTATCATCGCTAATTATTATCTCTAAGTTTGGATAGTCTTGGTCTAATATACTTAAAATTGCTTCAGTAAAAAAATATTCTCTATTACAGGTAGTAAGGACTATACTAACTTTTGGTAATTTTGAATAATGACTTAAATCCATTATCCTATATCCTTATAGTTTATTTTTGTTGGAATCCCATTTTGTATTTTATATATCACATCGCATTTTTCTATCGTACTTAGCCTATGTGCTATTATTAGGAGAGTTTTTCCTTGTGAGATTTGATATATCTCTTCCATTATTCTTTGCTCTGTTGCATTATCCAATGCACTTGTAGCCTCATCTAACACTAATACTTCAGGCTCTCCATACAATGCCCTTGCAATTGCAATTCTTTGTCTTTGCCCACCACTAAGTGCTACACCACTATCTCCAACTTTGGTATCTAATCCATCTTTACCCTCTAAAAACTCATAAATATTTGCCAATTTTAGACAATACTTAATCTTCTCTTCATTGTAGATTCTGCCAAAGACCACATTATCAGCCACACTTCCATCAAACAAATAAACCTGTTGTGGTATATATCCTATTTTCTTACGCCAACTTTTTATATTTGCATCACTAAGCTTAGTGGAATCTATATATATCTCACCACTCTTTGGAGTTAAAAGACTGATAATTAAATCAACTAATGTGCTTTTACCACTCCCAGATTCTCCTATAAATGCTATTTTTTCTCCCTTTTTTATTAGCATATTTATATTTTCTAAGACATTTTTATCACCATAGCCAAAGCTTATGTTATTAAGCTTTATACTATCTTTGAAGCTTATTTCACCATTTCCAAGATTCTTGGTTTGTATGTTTATATCATTGTATATTATTTCTAAAGATCTAAAATTAAATAATATTTTATTATATGAATCTAAGATTCTATTAATTGAAGGAAGCAGTCTGTATAATGCTAAAACATACATTGATAATAATGGTAAATAACTAGCAATATTATCTCCATCTGTTATAAATAAATACAACACAACAAAAATCATCAAACAAAATCCAATAGCCTCTAAAAGCAATCTAGGGATATGAAAGAAAGTTTGATTTTTAATATTTGATAGAGAATAACCCCAAGAAGACTTGCTAAAATTCTCTAAAATCGAACTATCATCACTATTTAGCTTAATTATTTTATAATTACCAAAACTATTTGCAATACTCTGAAAAAAGCTTTTTTGAAATTGTTCTTTTTGCTTTCCTTGACCTTTTATTTTTTTAGATACAAATTTTGTCATCAAAAAACCAAAAATACCTAATAAAATAGTAATACTAAATGTGATTTCAAAATTTACGAATAAAAGCGTAATATAAATTAGCAATACAACAAAAATTTCAGAAATCATAAAAAGTGTAGCAGATAACAAAATAGTAAAATTATGTGCTTCGGTTGTGATTGTCTTGGTTAGATAACTAGTATTTTTAGTAATAAATTCCTCATAATTCATACCCAGATAATTTACAAACAATCTGCCAACTATCAAATGATATCTACCAAATGTGAATTTGGCCAAAAAATGCTGATATGCTAAGTTTATAATGCTTCTAAAGACATAAAAACAAAGCAAGAAAATACCGAAAAACACGACAAAATCATAATAAGATGTAAAATTTAGACCATGATAAAAATAAGCAAAATATGGTTTATTTTCTATTAGAGTAAAATCACTTGCTATAGATATAAATGGAGCAATAGCAGAGATTCCAATAAGCTCTATTAAAGATACAAGCAAAGAAAACAAAAGCAAAAAATATATAAAAGCTCTATCGCGTTTGCTTAGAATTATTTTTAGTTGAGAAAACATACTCTACCTTAAAACTAGATTTTGGATTATAAACTAAAATAATTTTACTATTCCTTTAAGTAGTCTTGCTTAATTTCCTTTTGCACCTTTAGACCTAAAGCCTTTAGATTATCAAATCTATTTGCCAAATTCCCCTTGCCACTGCTTAGCTTCTTATCCATATCTTCACTTGCATTTACTAAAGTATTTATAGTCTTTTTAACCTTATCAAAATCATCTAAAATACTAGAAAACTTATCATAAAAATTCTCAATTTCTTTAAAAGCCTTTAGAACATTTGTATTACTATTTATCTTAATCCATGTTGCATCTATTGTCTTTAATGCAATAAAGAGTGTATTTGGTGTGGTTAGATAGACCTTTTTTAAATAAGCATATTGATAGATTGATGAATCACTATCCAATGCTAAATCAAGCAGATTCTGATATGGCAAAAATAAAAGCGTAAATTCATGTGCATTAGCAATATAGGCATAAGGTTTTTTGCTTAGCTCATCAATTCTTGCTTTTATATTTTTTGCTATTTCTTTTGAGAGTAATTCATAATCACTACTCTCATCAAAACTGGGCAAAGAAAACTTAGAATCTACAACAATACTCCTATCTTTGCTTAAATAAATTATCGCATCAGGAGCATATCTATTGTTATTTTCATCTCGTAAGCTTTCTTGCAATTTATATTGCTCACCCTCTTTAAGCCCACTTTGCTCTAAGACATTTTTTAGTTGCAACTCACCAAAATTCCCTCGAATCTTCTTATCGCCCTTTAGTACACTAGCTAATTTATCAGCCTTATCTCCTATGTTTTGTGTATATTTAAAAATATGGTCTATATTTACTTTTAGAGATTCTTCATTTTTGATTAGTTGCTTTGAATAATCATCAATACTCTGCTTTATAGGTGTAAAGATAGAATCTAATATCTTTTTTGAATCCTCGCTTATTTGGAGTTTATTTTGATTTAGAAAGTTTTGTTGAGTTTCTTTTAGGTTTTTATCAAATTTACCTTCTAATGATTCTAAAGATTCTTTAGCAAACTTTTGTTGGTTTTCTAATAGTCTTTGATAATGCTCTTCTAGCTGTGATTTTTGCAGCATTGCTTCTTCTTTTATATTCTTTAGTTGAAGCTCCTTTTCTTTTAATAGCTCTTCTTTTAATGCTAACTGCACCTTTAGGCTGCTATAAAGAACTCTTTGTCTTATAAAAAGCCAACCAACAATCACACATAATACTAAACAACAACCAATAATAATCTCTAACAAGCAAGAACCCTAAAAGTTTTTATTAGATTCTATCAAACTCCAAATAATATTGCCAATTATTGACAATATCCTCTCTATGCTTTTTAATATGTGCTAATTCATAATCTAAAATCTCTTTTAGATTCTCCCTAGCGCCTTTGTTACCTCTAAAATATTCTAATACATCTTGTATTGTAAGTGTGATTTGTGAATCATATTCTTTTGATTTATCACACAAAAATGACAAAAGTCTCTCTACATAATCAAAAGTAGCCTTATATAAAACCTCATTGCTCTTTAAAATTCCAAAAGAATCCTCTGTAATATACACACATATATCATCGCTAAACTCACAAGCAAATAAAGAAATAATATCCAAGCACCCACCAAAATGTGTAGCTGGTTTTGAGATATAAAGCTGAACTTCTAAATCGCTATCCAATCCTATATCTCTAGCTCTTGCAATAAGCGTTAGCGGATATGTATGCCATAGATTATGCAATGCACCTCTAAACATTTTTGCACAAAAAATCTTTTTGCAATGCTCTGTTTTAGTTGGTGCATATAAAGAAAATGCATTAGCAATATTTTCCATTGTTTTTAAAACATTTTCCTTAGCAATATCATCAAAATCAACATAATAAACACAAGGACTAGCAATACTCTTAAGCAAAGAATGATAAATAAAACTTTGGATCTTAAAGCTATCATAAACTGGCACCAACTCTCTTGTGTACCCATCCCACGAAATATATGAAGATAGTGTATTAAAATCACTATTTAAGCCTAAAGTAACCCTAGTTCCAACACCACCACTTTTATGAAATCCATGCTTTATAACAGAAATAGGATCTCTAACTTGCATAATTAATGGCACATCTCTTGGTAAAAGTGCAAAAAACTTATCCCTATCAAGTCTGCTCCCATATTTGCTAAGCCCATAATCTAAAATCGCTATGGCATTTGTTTTATCAGCATTATCTACAAGATTCTTATAATGATAAATATATCTGTCTTTTGCCAAAGATTCACTATAACTTACATTTAAAAAATAACCACTCTCATCATATAATGCTCTTAAAAAATGAAGCATTGCTGTCCCACCACTACCATGTCCAGTAGCATATATGAATCTGCATTTTGGCAGAGGAATATTAAGCTCCCAAGCAATATTTGCTGGAAGCTGTTTATAATCAATAACGCTGGGTTTCATGAGCGGAGGGAATTTTGTATTTTTATATTTGACTTCAAATTCTAAAGAAGTAATCCAAGAATATATTAAATCTATATTGTTGTTTATAAAACTAAGTGTCTCTTGGGAGATAGTTAAAGTTATAAACTCACAAATCTTCTCAAGCTTCAAAGAGCTAATAGTTGAAGCTAAAGAAGGCTCTAAATTAGCCCCCCCCCCCGCAGAGAGAATCTCAACGCTATTCATAATCACTCCTTAAACTCCATAACTTCACATGGAAAAATCTCATTATTTTTCGCATAGTAGTGTATAAACTTATCCAAAAATTGCTTATTTAAAAACATTTCACCACAAATAATCACATCTTTTAATTGATAATTTTCATTCATATCTCTAGCGAAGTTTGCAAAAAATTCAGCCAAAGAATCCACTATCCCAAAGCAAAGTAATTCCCTCTCAACACCAGCAAGCTTGAAGCTCATTACAGACCTAATTGTCTTAAAAGTATCAAGATGTATTTTATTATCCAAATCCCTAACTAGCTTAAAATCAATTCTAGGACCTTTTTCCCCCATAAACTCACTAGCACATGTAAACACTCTTTGTGAGACTTCATACAAGTCTTCATCACACTCTCCTAAATTGAGCAAAACACCACATACACCAACTAAATGAAGTAAATTTGATGAATACTTACTAACACTAGGAATCCCATCTATAGCATTACACAAACTTTCATTTTCTTTTTTAAAGTTATTATAAAGTTTGCTTGTAGTCTCACTTTGAATCTTTAATTCATTAAATATAAGATTCAAATTTGTCTCATATGCAAACTTAATTGGCTCTTTAAAAGAAGCATCAAAATACACAAAAACACTACTCTTATCTCTCCCAAGATATATAGCACAAGTCTTTAGTAGATTATTTTTTACAATAACTCTCTTAGCTTCATTAGCAAAAGAAGAATCACAAAAATTATGCTTTAAAATTAAAGAATTACTACCAACACTAATTTCTGCTTCTTTAAAATCTTGTGGCACAAAATAGCACACACCAAAAGACTTCTTAGAATCTCCAATATCTCTTAAATAAAGCCCACTATAATCTGGCAAAAACTTAACTAATAGAATTAATAAAGGCTCAAAAGGCAAAATACATTTTGTATCATCGCCTAAGAGATTCTTAAATACAGACTTTGGCTTTAGCGTTATTATTGGTTTTTCTATTGTGGCTAATGCTTGAAGCTCTTCTTGTTTTACTCTAAATATTGTCTGTAATGAATTTAGACAAAATGGCATAAAAATATAATCCCCATCTACTTTGCTTGAATCTTCTTTGAATAAAATTATCTCTTTTTTGCCAAAAATAGTCTTAACAAATACACTATCACCATTAATTAAAGATCGTGATATTTCTTGCAATTTTTCTTTTAAAGATTCTTTGTTGTGTATTTCTAGTTTTGCATTATTGTTAAAAAGTTGCATTTTACTTTGTTTAAAACACACAAAATCGCCCCATAAATCACAAAAATATTCACTATCTATATTGGTTATTTTAGAGATTTCTAGTGGATTTATAAATCTACTTACATCAAAATTGTGCTGAATCTTTGTTGTTGAATCTGCACTAAATTCTAAAATAACTTTTAGCTCTCTAAAGCACCATTGCAAAGATAGAGGTATAACACGAGAGATATGGTTTGCAAACTCTAAAATATCTGTATCATCTCCACATACTTCTAGGCAAAATGAATCTGTATTTATTAAAAATCTATGCTCAAGCTTATAATCATCACATGCTTTATCTAAAGTTTCTACAAAAAAATACAAAACCTCATCGCAAAACCCAAAATCATCTATCTTGCTAAAGACAAAAGAAGCTATCACTTAATACCCTCTATAAGAATGATGTGCAATTTCTTGCAAATCTCTATTATCAGTTTTTGTAACAACCACACCAAGAGATTCTAGGTGCTTTACTGCTTGTGCTTCCATTGTTTTTGCAGATTCTAATATTTTTGGAGATAGGCTAAAGGTTGGATCTTCACCTATTATAAATGGCTTAACACCCAAAATCTTAGTAGGAGGCAAGTCGCCTAACATCTCTATCATTTTTAAAGTTTGGAGCATTTCTACTTCATGAGCACTACCAGCCCAAGTGATATTATCAGGTATAACGCTAAAATCAAAGAAATAAACATCTCCTATTTTAGCGTCGTTTGCATCCACTGAATCTATAACTAGCACATTATCATATTCAGTAATGATAGGGATTAGATGTTGTGCCATAGTGCCACCATCTAATATCACAACTTCATGCTCACCATTAAAAGTATAATTAAGCTTTAACAAATTCGATAGATGAACGCCTATGCCTTCATCTCCAAATAGTATATTTCCAATACCTAAAACTAGAATCTTCAATTAATGTTGCTCTTCTTTTTCGAATTTATATCCACTAATTATAGTATCAATACCAGCACCGGGATATCTAGTAGCATTCCAAGAAGCCATGTATATGTGGATAGGTAAGAATATAATAAACGCCCAAGTTAATATATGATGTATAAACCTAACATTTGCTAATCCACCAAAAAGCACTTCAAGCTCTCTAGTAAATGGCATGATAGCACCACCAAGACCATTATGATACACATGTGCATATAATATTAATCCAGTAACACTAATGCCAATAATAAGCAACATAACACCTATATATGTAACCATTTGCAAAGGATTATACGCACCCTTTAAATGAGGATGCCCACCAACTAGCAAATAAGCTTTCAAAACTTTAAACCACACAATTGGATTTACCACATCTAAAAATGATCTTCTCTCAAAAGAACACTCTTTAGTAAATGCAAACAAGTAGATTCTAAATATAGAAATAGCAATCAATACAAATCCAAGTATCAAGTGCCAACTCCTCATTAATGCATATAAAAATCCAGTAGGCTCACCAGTGTGATTATCAGGTGCTATAAACGGATATGCAATATAAAATCCAGTTATTGTAAGTATAACTATACAAATAGCCCTAACCCAATGGAGGATTCTAGTGAGTTTTGAGAACTCATAGACTGCTTTATATTTCTTCTCCATAGGAATCTCCTTAGATATTACAACCAATTGCTATTGGATCTATCTTATACTCTCCAAGCTCATGCCCTTTTGTATCCATCACATGCACAGAACAAGCAATGCAAGGATCAAATGAATGTATAGTCCTTATTATCTCTAAAGGCTGTGTTAAATCCTGTATTTTTGTCCCAACCAATGAAGCCTCATAAGGTCCCATTTGTTCTTTTGAATCTTTTGGTCCAGCATTCCATGTGCTAGGCACTACGCATTGATAATTTTGCACAACACCATTTTTAATTCTTATCCAATGGCTAAGCATTCCTCTAGGAACATTGCCTATATATCTACCTTTATACTCTTTATTGTTATCTATTTTATAAGGAGCACATGTAGCTTGATCGCCGGTTTTTAGATTTTCAACCAAAGAGTTAAATGCTTCAATACCATAATCAGCAGAAAGTTTACATTCTAACACTCTAGCTGCCGTTCTTCCAAGCGTTGTAAATAATGCCTCAACAGGTAATCCAGTATCTTCTAAAAATTGTGTAGCAATTTTTGTGATTCTAGGATTCTTTGCTGCTAATCCAACAACAATAGCAGCCAATGGTCCAACCTCCATAGGCTCACCATTATATCTAGGAGATTTAATCCAGCTATATTTTCCATCTAATTGCAATGCTTTAGTATGAATTGGCTTCCCATCAGGTCCAATAGTATCTGCATCTACAAATCCAGTATAATTTGGCTCTGTCTCTCCATCATATGGGTGAAGAGGTTTATCTTCTTTATACCATGAATGAGTTGCCTCTTCAGTTATTAGATCTTCTTCAAGTGGCAGAAGTTTTGATATATCACCATTTCTCACAATACCAGTGCTATATAAAAATTCGCTTTTATTTACAGGAATCTCCTCATAACTGATAAAATTCTTAACTCCACAACCCTTTAACACGCTAGGTTCATTTTTATACATTTCAGCAGCCATTACAACATCAGCATAATAAGCACGATTCACAAAATCGGCTACTTCTTTATATTTTGTAAGCCAATCACCAAGTCTTGAAGGATCTAATATATCCATAACACAAGTTACACCACCAACGCTTAAAGATTGAGGGTGTGGTTGCTTTGCACCAAAAATAGCCATAAGCTGTGCGGCTACTCTTTGAATCTCTAATGCTTTAAGATAATGTGATAATACTATTAGATTCTGCTCTGGTGTGAATTTATATGTCCCATGTCCCCAATACGCATTCGCAAAAGGTCCTAAGCCTTGTTTTCCACTTGCAAACTTTTTTACCCTCTCTTGCACTGCTTTTAGCTCATCAGCACCAGTTGCAATAGGATTTTTGGAATATTTAAATGCTAATTCTGAAGCTTTTTTTGGATCTGCTTTTAGTGCAGAAGTAATATCACACCAATCAAGCCCATGCAAATGATAAAAATGCACTAAATGATCATGCAATACCAAAGAAACATTCATTAACGCCCTAACCATTTGTGCGTTAAATGGCACTTCAATACCAAGTGCATCTTCTACTGCTGTAATACCGGCTTTATAATGCGAATATGTGCAAACACCACAGATTCTTTGCACCATAAATCCAACATCTCTAGGATCTCTATTTTTAACTATTACTTCCAATCCTCTCCATAGTGTAGAGCTAGAATACGCCTCTTGTATTATATTGTTCTCATCTACAATAACCTCAATTCTTAAATGCCCCTCAATTCTAGTAATTGGATCTACAATAATTCTCTTTGTCATTATTGCTCCTTATCTTTTTTAATGTTTGATAATACTGCATGTGCTGCCATACCAATAGCTGCTGCTCCTAAGAGTGCGATTCCTATGTTATCTGCTGTTTTATCAGCACCACCAAACATAGGAGTATTAAACAATCTATTTGCCATAGGTTCTTCAAATGGTCCCATTGTATCCCAGAAGTTTGGCTCACTACAGCCTATGCAACCATGTCCTGCTTGTATAGGCCAACTAGTATGAGAGTTGAATCTAAGTTTAGAGCAGTTATTAAATGTATATGGTCCTTTACAGCCTACTTTATATAGACAATACCCATTCTTAGCACCTTCATCGCCAAAAGTTTGCACAAACTCACCTGCGTCAAAATGCCCTCTTCTCTCACATAAATCGTGGATTCTTAAACCATATGCCCATTTTGGACGATTAAACGCATCAACGCTAGGTAATGTGCCAAATAAAATAAAATGCAATACATTTCCAACTATATTTTTCTCGCTAGGAGGACAGCCGGGAACATTAATTACAGGCTTATTTGTAACGGCACTTAGAGGCTTTGATGCAGTTGGATTTGGGTTTGCTGCTTGAATCCCACCAAAGCTAGAACAAGTTCCAATAGCAAAAATAGCAGCTGCATTCTCACTAGCTTTTCTAGCACTCTCTAAACCAGTCATACCATGTGCGCCAATAGTCAAATACTGCCCTTCTAATGCCGTTGGGACACCACCTTCTACCATTAGAACATATCTTCCTTTGTATTTTTCAATAGCGTCTTCTAAGTTTTGCTCTGCTTGATATCCAGAAGCAGCCATTAATGTTTCGTGATATTCTAAAGAAATATAATCAAATATAAGACTATCAATGCCAGGACCATCACTTCTTAACAAGCTCTCACTACAGCCGGTACATTCTGCCATATGTAACCAAATCACAGGTAATCTATCAGCTACTTCAGCAGCTCTAGCAGTCAATGGTGCAAAACTAGCCGGCAAAGATAGCATAGCAGTCATAGCACCAGCCCATTTCATAAAATCTCTTCTTGATATTCCATGCTCTTTTAAAGCCTTTGTAATGCTTCTATCCTTTTTTAGAGCGGGCAGTTTTTTTAGCTGATTTAATCTAGCTTCTGCCTTACTAAACAAAGATTCTTCTATTATGTCCATAAAACCCCCTTAAGTTTAACTTTAAATTAACCTAATTCTATCACAATATTTTATATTTTAATTTATATTTATCAAATCTTTAAAATTAGTTTCATTTGAATCAGTAGAGTTGTTGTCATTTAGGTGAATATTATTTAATACATGTTCATTACCTATATCAATCAACCAATATAAGCGCGATACATCATCTATGGCAACTTTTAAAGTAGCGATTTGATAACCTTGTCTCTTTTCTATTCCAGTAACTTCTCCTACAAAAATATTAGAATAAAAGATTCCATCATAACCACTTGTATAAACCAAATCACCAACTTCAATGGCAGGAAACAAAGGTATATAATCAACAATGAATCCTTTTGTTAAATCATATTTGGCAACCCCACCTAATTTATTCTCACCCACAACAACACCATAACTACACTTCTCATCACCATTTAGGTAGCCTATTAGTCTTTCATTTTCATATCTTGCAATACCTGCTACTTTATCATCTACCACCAACCCATAAATTACCGAATGATCAACATTTCTACCAGTATGAGATTCTAGCCATACCTTTGTATAGTCATTTATATTCACATAAGATAGTGTTCTTGCTAGTTGCATATTTGGCATTTCCATACCAAATGTAGAATTAACCGAAGATAGCAGGGCATTATATTCTGATTTTAGAAACTCCAACTCATAAGCTATCTTTTCCTTGTCTTTTAAGTCATTATTTAAATGTTTAATCTGTTTTGCTTGGTCAAAATGCCTTGTAATTGTATTGACGACATTATTGTTTAAGTTTAAAACCCCAACTTTCACTAAATCAGAAAAATACAACACTTGTGCATGAATCTCCTTAGAAAGCCTAATGGATAAAAACAATACAATTGATAAAAAAAGAACCCAAAGAGCAAGTTTTCTCATACATTACTCATAGGATAATTGCTGTAATACATCAATTTCTTCTAATGCTTTACCCGTTCCCTTTGCTACACACAATAATGGCTCTTCTCCAACATATACAGGTAATTTCACTATCTCTGATAGATATTTATCTAGCCCTCTAATTAAAGCTCCACCTCCAGTTAAGACAATCCCATTTTCTACTATATCTCCTGCTAGATCAGGTGGCATTTGCTCTAGCACATCTTTTAGGGCATTTGATATTTCTTTTAGCGGTTCTTTCATAGCTTCTCTTACATCTTCGCTTGTAAGCTCTATTGTATTTAAAAGACCGCTTACTTGGTCTCTACCTTTAACCTGCATACTTAAAGGTTCAGGTAAGCTAATTGCAGAACCAATTCCAATTTTAATCTCCTCTCCAGTTCTCTCTCCTATTAGAAGACTATATTTTCTCCTTACATACTCAACTACCGCACAATCGAGCTTATCACCAGCAACTCTTAAAGACTTTGAAATAACCAAACCACCAAGAGAAATAACACCAATTTCAGTAGTTCCACCACCAATATCAACCACCAAACTACCTTTAGGCTCTTTTACTGGAAGCCCAGCACCAATAGCTGCTGCCATGGGTTCTTCAATTAAAAACACCTCTCTTGCTCCAGCACTCATTGCAGATTCTTTTACTGCTTTTCTTTCAACTCCAGTTAGTCCATATGGCACACACACTATAATTCGTGGTCTCATTAATGCTTTTCTCTTATGTGCCTTTTCTATAAAGTGGCGTATCATTTTCTCTGTCATATCAAAATCAGCGATAACTCCATCTTTCATTGGTCTAACTGCAGTTATGCTTCCGGGGGTTTTGCCTACCATTTCCTTTGCTTCTTGTCCTACGCTTAGTATTTTATTTTTACCAAACCTATCATTTTGGACTGCTACTACTGATGGCTCATTTATTATTACACCCTGCCCTTTTACTATTACTATTGTGTTTGCTGTTCCTAAGTCAATAGAAATATCATGCGAAAACCAACCAATTATCTTATCTATTAGCATATCTTTCTCTCCTTAAGCACTTTTTTTATTCTTTTTTTGTTTTACCAATATTGGTTTTGAAGCTTTTAGTACAGAATCTTTTGTAATAATCACATCATATCCCTTTAGCTCCGGTAACTCATACATAATATCCAGCATAACTTCTTCCATAATAGATCTAAGACCTCTAGCACCTGTTTTACGCTCTATTGCTAAATTGGCTATCCCTTCTAGTGCATCATCTTCAAAAATTAAATTAACCCCGTCCATTTCAAAAAGTTTTTTATATTGTTTAACTAAAGAATTTTTAGGTGTTTTAAGTATTGAAATCATTGCTTCTTTTGTGATTTCTCCCAAAGTAGCTATCATATGCAATCTACCTATTAACTCTGGTATAAGCCCAAAAGATACCAAATCATCTGGTTCAACTTTGCTTAGCAAATCATCTTTTAAAGTTTGCTCTAATTTAACATTATGGAATCCAAGAGTATTTCCACTTGTGCGTCTTTGGATAATATCTTTTAGCCCATCAAATGCACCACCACAAATAAATAATATATCTTTTGTATTTACTTGAGTAAATTCTTGATTAGGGTGCTTTCTACCACCTTTTGGAGGAACATTTACAACACTTCCTTCTATTATCTTTAGCAATGCTTGTTGAACTCCCTCACCTGATACATCTCTTGTTATAGATCTATTTTCTGATAGACGAGATATTTTATCAATCTCATCTATAAATATAATTCCTCTCTCTGCCTTTTTTACATCACCATCTGCTTCTTGTAGCAATCTAGTTAATATATTTTCTACATCTTCTCCAACATATCCAGCTTCTGTAAGACTTGTAGCATCGCAAATTGCAATTGGGACATTTAAAAATCTTGCTAAAGTCTGTGCCATTAATGTCTTGCCACTACCAGTTGGACCTATAAGCAAGATATTTGATTTTGCAATTTCTACATCATCATCGCCAACATTTTGAGATATTCTTTTGTAATGATTATATACAGCTACGCTAAATACCTTTTTTGCTTCTTCTTGTCCTATTACATATTCATCAAGTGTAACCTTTAATTCTTTTGGTGGTATTAGTGGAATCAAATTGTCATCTATACTGCTATCTTCTTCACTATTTTTATAGTCATACTCATCTTCCACACCAAAAATTATTTTATAAGATGCAATAACGCAATTTTTACATATACATACATCATTTCCTGTAATTAATGGATTCTTATTTGTTTCTTTTGATTTACAAAAATTACATACTCGTTCACTCATTATTCTTCCTCACAAAAGGTATGCCTCTAGTTGATTGAATTATAAAATTACATAAATTTGAAACATTTAAATCACAATCTTCAGCTAAAATATCGCTTGCTATTTCTTTTATGGGTTTATTAGCCACAAATAACCGCTTATAAGCACTATTAATCTTATCAACTTCGTGGTGTTCAAAATTTTTGCGTAACCTATGAAGATTTAATCCTCTAATTACAGCTCTATTTCCTTCTGCCATACAAAACGGAGGAATATCTTGTGATAATGCACTAGCACCAGCCACCATAGCATAATCCCCAATTTTTACAAACTGATGAACTGGGGTTAAGCCTCCTATGTTTATGTGATTCCCAAGTATTACATGACCACCAAGAGTAACACCATTTGCCAAAATACAATTATTGCCTATAATACAATCATGTGCTACATGCACATAAGCCATTAGCAAATTTGAATCTCCAATTTTAGTGATACTTCCACCACCTTCTGTTCCTGGATTTATCATTGTAAATTCACGAATCTTATTAAAATTACCAAAAATTAGCTCATTTGGTTCATCGTTATATTTTAAATCTTGTGGCTTAGTGCCTAAGACAGAATTTTGGAATACTTCATTTCCAATCCCCAAAGTTGTATTACCAACAATCGTTACATTATTGTGTATTTTGCAGTTATCACCTATTTTTACATCTTTACCTATAAAACAAAAATGCCCTATTTCGACATTCTCGCCTAAAATAGCACCTTCTTCTACTACTGCACTACTAGCGATTTTGCTCATCTTTCAGCCTTTTTATCTACAATCATAGCTTTTAACTCTGCTTGAGCTACCATTTTATCATCTACATAGCAATACCCTTGCAAAACCCAAATATCGCCTTTATGCTTTAAGACTTCAAGCTTATAATCAAGCCTATCTCCCGGAACAACTGGCTTTCTAAACTTTGCATTATCTATACTCATAAAATAAACTATTTTATCCCCATTATTAGCAGAATCTTCGCCAAACATACTAATGAAAGCCAATACGCCACCAGCTTGAGCCATACCTTCAATTATATACACTCCCGGATACACTGCTTGTCCTGGAAAATGACCATTAAATATATCTTCATTTATTGTTACATTTTTATATGCACTAAGACTTTCATTAACCTTTATATCAACGATTCTATCAACCAATAACAATGGGTATCTATGAGGTAAAATATCTTTTATTTTTTGAATATCTATCATGTTTGTCCTTTATAATGCCATTTTACCCGGATTTAAAATATTGTTTGGATCAAATGCCTTTTTTATACTTCTAAATAGATTCATCTCACACTCATTAAAAGCTAACTTCATAAATGGTGCTTTTGAAATTCCTATTCCATGCTCTCCGCTTAGTGTGCCTCCTAACTCTATTGTGATTTTAAATATTTCTTCTATTGCTTGATGACCTTTTTTAAGTTCATTTTCATCGCCACCATTAACGATTACATTTGTATGCACATTGCCATCGCCAGTATGACCAAAGCAAGGTATAATAACTCCATATTTATCTGATACTTCTTGTATTTTTGATAATAGCTTTGGTAGACTGGCTCTAGGCACAGTTATATCTTCATTTAATTTTTTACTTCCATATATTGTAATACTTTGAGAAGCATTCTTTCTTGCAAACCATAGATTCTCTGCTTCTTCAGAATTTTGTGCCTTTATAAAATTAATAGCACCATTTTCATAGAATTTTTCTTCTATTTTTTTGATTTGATAATCAATATCCTCTTGCAAACTACCATCAACTTCAGTAATCAAAATCGCCCCAGCATCAACAGGCAATCCCTTGTGAAACTTGCTCTCAACTGCCCTTATGCTAAGGTTATCTAAAAATTCCATAGCAACAGGTGTTACCCCGCTTGCCATAGTTTTATAAACTGCATTCATAGCACTATCTATACTAGGAAAGATTCCCATTGCACTTTGAGAAAATTTTGGCTTAGCAAGTAATTTTAATGTAATTTCAGTAATTACACCAAGTGTCCCTTCACTTGCTATTAAAATACCAGCAATATTGTATCCTGCTACATCTTTGATTGTTTTTTTACCGGCTCTTATAATATCTCCATTTGGCAATACTGCCCTTAAAGCCATTACAAAATCTTTTGTGATTCCATACTTTGCAGCTCTCATACCACCAGCATTTTCGCTGACATTACCACCTATTGTAGAATATTGCTCACTTGCTGGGTCTGGTGGATAAAATAATCCAAGAGATTCAACTTCCTTTTGTAAATGAGCATTTATGACACCCGGCTCTACCCTAGCAACCATATTTTCCATATCTATTTCTAGAATCTTATTCATATGTTTTTCTAATGCTAATACAACTCCACCATTGACTGGTAATGCTCCTCCAGTAAAACCGCTTCCAGCACCTCTAGGCACAACTGAGATTAGATTATCATTACAATATCTTAATATCTTAGATACTTCATCTTCATTATGTGGAAAAACAACATACTTAGGATATGCCCTCTCTCTTGTTGCATCATAGCAATATGCTTGAATATGTGCTTCATCATTAAAGCAATCATTATCGCCAACTATTGTTTTAAAGTATTCAAAGTGAGAATCACGCATATCAAACTCTAAAAAATATTCTTTATTGTATTTGAAAAATATCTATTTATACGACCAAAGAAAGTAGCATCTTCATCTTTAATCTCACCTTTTAACAAAGAATCAAAATACAAGTAATAATCTTGTGTTTTAACATCATTAATAAAATACTCAAACCACTCTTGATTATTATTTCCTATGCGAGAGAAAAATGGCAACATTCTATCTTCTATCGGTGCTCTTCCTGTAATATAATCCTTCTTGACAACCGAAAATGTCTGACAATCTAGGGCTTGACCCTCATTCAAATTAACAATATATACAATACCTGTTGCATATTGTGTGCATACCTTTCTAAAGTCAGATTTAACAGGTGCAGTATGACCTACATCCATTAGATATGCAGCAAACAAATCAGGGTGCATCCAAGTAACATCTGGGTAAGCGTCCTTTATTTTCTCATATATGTCTTGTGATGGTGCTATCAAAAATGCTCTATCATTGAATGCACGAAATATTACTTCATCATTCTTTTGAGGCAAAAGTGTTGGCGTTGGAAACGCCTTTTGTTCCAAGCCTTCAAAAGGCTCAAAAGCAATCTTGGCTAAATTATCCTTAACCTCTACAATCGCAGCTTTTGCGACAATCCCCGAGTGATCTTTATCAAACCATCTAATAATCTCTCCACTCTCACCAACACGCAAATCAAATGCGGGCACATAAGCATAATGTTCAGAATCCTTATCCATCTCAACAATAGGAACAATTAATTTATTGCCAAACGGAGAAGAATAAGCCAAAGAAGAAAAGAATAAAATGGAAAACAAAGATGCTATTAACACTTTAAACAAACTCATCATTATAAAAATACCTCTATGACAAAATAAAACCTGCTATTGTAATGAAAAATTGCTTAAAGATTGTAAAAGTATTTAATTTTACTAAAGAAATATAGTGTGCGAAAAATCACAAAGGATTAGCTACAGAATCAAAAGGATTATTTTCTAATCTCTTTAATTCTTGCTGATTTTCCACTTCTAGTGCGTAGATAATATAATTTCGCTCTTCTTACACGACCTATTTTTAATACCTTAATCTCCTCGATACTATCAGAGTAAATAGGCAAGATTCTCTCAACGCCAACACCATTAGCACCAATTTTTCTAATAGTAAAAGTCTTGCCAACACCTGTGCCTCTTAGAGATATACATATACCTTCAAAGTTTTGAATCCTAGTTTTATCCCCCTCTGAAATCCTAATACTAACTCTTAGAGTATCACCAGCTTTAAATTGTGGAATGTTCTTGTCTTTAATTTGTGCATTTTCAAAATGCTCTATGTATTTATTTCTCATTATCTGCCCTTATGTTTATGTTGCCAGTATAAATCTGGTCTATGATATTTTGTCTTAGCCTCTGACGCTTTCATTTTTAAGGTTCGGATTCTAACATGGTTTCCCTTTGAATATTCTGAAGGGATACTTAAATTTTTAAATTTATAAGGTTTGGCAAAATTTGGTGCTTCAAGCAAATTATCTTCATAGCTCTCTCCAAGCAAAGAATCAGAATTTCCCAATACACCATCAATATGTCTTGCAATACTATCACAAAGACATAATGCACCAAGTTCGCCACCAGTTAGGATAAAATCACCAATACTAAAAACTTCATTAGCATAAAACTCTAAAATCCTTTCATCAAACCCCTCATATCTGCCACAGACAAATATTATATGTTCTAATCTACTTAATCTTTTTGAATCATTTTGATGAAATAATTTCGCACATGGGGTTAAAAATATAATATGTGCTCTAGGATATCTTTGTGTCAAAAATTCAAGTGCATTACCCAAAGAATACACATCTAATAATAAACCAGCTCCACCACCAACCTGATATGAATCTACCTTCAAATACCGATTATCACTAAAATCTCTAGGATTATAAAAATCAACTTCAATAAGTTTGGAATCTATTGCTCTTTTTAATATTGAATCGCAAAAGTAGTGCTCAATTAAATTCGGAAATAAGCTAACAAACGAAAACTTCATCTAGCTATTTTCCAAAATATCTTTACAAAATTGAACAAATATACTTTTTGGTTTCGTATTTTTTACATTTAAAATATATCTATCAGTATATGGTATTAGAAATTGTTTTGGCATTCCTTGTGTTACTAGATTTATATCGGTCTTAACACACAAAAAATCACCACCACCAAACCTATCTATATCATCTACAATACCTAAAAGTATATTATTCTCATAAACACTAGAGCCGACAATATCAAACCAAAAATACTCATCTTTACCCAACAAGCAAGTATTAGCCGTATCATCCTTTGTGGTATATAAATGGCAGTTTGTAAGAAGTCTAGCTTCTTCTCTATTATCTATTTTTTCAAAGCTAACTATGGATTTTGACCTATCAAATGACTTGATAACTAGTTCTCCTCTTTCATAGAAATATGTAGAACCACTTTTAATTGACTGCGGAAAATCACTAAGCACATGCAATAGCAACTCTCCCCTAACGCCAAAAACCTTGCCAATCTTGGCTACAACTATTTTATCATCTAGTTTTTTCACTTATACTGGCTTTACTACTATTCTATATGAGCTACCATCTTTAGCCTTTAGCCCAGAGATAAATGTCTTCATAGCACCTATCATTTTACCATCTTTACCGATCAAGCGCCCAGCATCAACGCTAGAGGCTAGAATCTCAATTTCGTAAAAATTATCTTCTATGACACGCTTTACAATTTTTACTTTTTCTGGTTCTAAGACTATCTTTTGAACATAAGATAAAATAAATTTGTCTATCATGTTTATTTTGTAATTGTTTTAACTCTTTCACTCATTTTAGCGCCAACACTAACCCAATATTTCAATCTATCAGCATCAAACTTAACAGTAGAAGGCTCTGTTAGAGGATTGTAATAACCAATAGATTCTATCCAACCACCATCTCTTTTTTTTCTACTATCTGTAACTACAATTCTATAAAAAGGCTTTTTCTTGCGTCCCATTTTAGTTAAACGAATAACTGTTGCCATAAAAACTCCTAAAATTAAAATACAGAATAAAATCTGTCAAAAATAGAAAAATTCTACTTTGGACAAACTTTATCGTCTAAGCTGCCCCATTCTAGCTTCTTTCATAAGATTCATAAAATCTCCCATACCACCTTTTGAGAATTTTTTTGCCATCTTAGCAGCGTTTTCAAACTGCTTTAGAAATCTATTTACATCACTAACATCAATGCCCGCTCCAGCTGCAATTCTTTTTTTTCTACTTCCATTTAGTAGTTCTGGATTCTCCCTCTCCTTAGGCGTCATAGAGAAGATCATAGCCTTTATTTGATTTATCTCTTTAGAATTATCTAAATCAACATCTTTTAAAGCACTAGACATATTTGACAATCCCGGAACCATAGATAATATAGATTGCATAGAGCCTAATTTTTTTAGATTCTCAAGCTGTGCTAGAAAATCATTAAAGGTAAATTTTCCTTTTTTTATTTTTTTACTAAGATTCTTTGCTTCTTTCTCGCTTATAATAGATGCAGTTTTTTCAGCAAGAGACTGAATATCACCTGCTCCCATTAGCCTACTTACAATCCTATCTGGGATAAAGACTTCTAAATCAGGAATCTTCTCCCCAACACCTATAAATCTAAGAGGGATTCCTAATTGATGAGCGATTGATAGTGCAATGCCACCCTTGCTATCTCCATCAAACTTGCTTAAAATTACTCCATCTAGTTTGATTTTCTCATGGAATAAACCAGCACTCTTTACACCATCTTGACCACTTAAACTATCCACTACATAAAATATTTCATTAGGATTTATACTATTTTTTATATCTTCTAACTCATTCATCAATGCTTCATCAATAGCCAATCTACCGGCAGTATCTACAAGCAAGACGTCATACAAACCTTGTTCTGCTTTCTTTTTAGCCTCTTTTGCAATATCAACTGCAGTTGTATTTTCGATATAAAAAAAATCAACTTCAGCTTGAGAGCTTAACTGCCTTAGCTGCTCAACTGCTGCTAGTCTTTGCAAATCACAAGCGGCAACTAAAACCTTCTTTCCTTTTAGCTTTAAATAATTGGCTAATTTTATCGTTGTAGTTGTCTTACCGCTTCCTTGAAGACCTGACATAAGTATGATAGTTGGTGGTTTAGAAGCAAAGATAAATCCATAATTGCCCGGTGCATTTAGTATATTTGTTAAAGATGATTGTAAAGAATCTAAAAAAGACTTCTTGCCAATTCCAGCACTTTTAGTTTTTTGCTCAACATCACTTAGCAATTCTTTTAAAACTTTATAATGCACATCTGACTTTAACAATGCCTTTTTAAGCTCATCTAAAGCCTTTTTTAATGCCTTTTCATCATCATGGAATCTAATCTTATTTATAGCGTTTTGAAAACCATCTTGTATAGCACTAAACAAACTTTCACACCTTAAAAATAAAAAAATAATAGCGGTGATTCTAGCAAAAAATATATTTAAAACAAATAATAAAAGTAAAAATTTTACATCTAAATTTTTAAAATCTAAAGAATAATTTTTATTGACAACTAACAATCCTATAATATATAATCGCAATTACAAAAATTTAAAACACTATTAATTATTTGTTTAAGGGGCATAGAATGTTTGAACAAATTTTAAAAAACGGAAATTTAAAAGTTACTCCACAAAGAATGGCAATTCTACAAGAAATAAATACCAAAGGACATATAAGTATAGATGAGATATATGAAAATATCAAAAAAAATCACCCATCAATGTCTTTAGCTACAATTTATAAGAATCTAACATCAATGCAAGAAGTAAAAATAATTGACGAAGTAAAACTACCAAACCAAAAACCAAGATATGAGCTAACAAAAAGGCCACATATACATTTGGTATGTGAAAGGTGCGGAATGATAAAAGATATACACTTAGAAGAAGCAATAGACAATCTAAAGCAAAGTTGCGAAAAAGAAACAGGCTATAAGATTCAAGATAGCTCGATTGCCCTACTTGGAATCTGCAAAGAATGCGAATCTTAAAAAGATTCGATAGTTATTAATTACGCTTCAATTGATTTACAACTTGTAACATTGAATCTGCTGTTTGAATCGATTTTGAGTTTGCCTCATAAGCCCTTTGTCCAACAATCAAGTCAGTCATTTCTTCAACCAATTTTACATTGCTTGTCTCTATAAACCCTTGTCTTAGAGTTCCAAATCCATTTAGCCCAGGAGTTCCAACAATAGGATCACCAGAAGCATTTGTATTTAAATATAAATTATCCCCAAGTGCATGCAAACCAGCAGGATTAATGAAATTCACTGTTTCTATTTGACCCAGTTCGGTTGTTTCATTGCCTTGCACAACCGTTACAGTTCCATCTGTCCCAACACTAAATTGCGTAGCATCATCAGGCACTGTTATATTAGGAACCAACAAGTACCCTTGCGAATTAACAACATTTCCTTCATTATCTCTTTTGAAAGCACCATCTCTAGTATAGGCAATAGTTCCATCTGGAAGCTCTATTTGAAAGAATCCATTCCCTTCAATTGCTATATCATAGTTATTCTCTGTTTCTTTAAAATTACCTTGACCAAATAATTTTTGCACAGAAGTAGGACGCACACCAAGACCAACTTCAATTCCAGTTGGAGATGTAGTAGTCTCGCTAGTGCTAGATCCAGCGTATTGTAAAACTTGATGAAACAAATCTGAAAACTCTGCCCTTTCTTTTCTGTATCCATGAGTATTTACATTTGAGATATTATTTGAAGTTACATCTATTTGTAATTGTTGTCCTAACATACCTGTTGTTGCTGTATAAAGTGCTCTCATCATATTAAATCCTTTTATTATGCTTTAGCTGCTAATTTTGTAATTGCTTCAGTATTTAGCTCATCCATATGTGTTTTTAGAACTTTTGAATAAGCTTCAACCAACCTATTTGTCTCAATCAACCCTGTCATCTCATAAACAACATTTATATTGCTTTTTTCTAGGAATCCTTGCCTTACTGCTCCACTTTGCTCTAGCATTTCAAGCTGATTTAATTTAGCTTGTGGATACTCATATAAGTTATCACCAACTTTTTTTAAGTATTTTGGATTCTCAAATGAAGCAACCGCTAAATTTGAAATCATTATAGCTTCATTTATTTCTTCATTGTTTAATGATCTAGTATAGATATTCCCGTTAGTATCAACTTCAACTTGATAGCCATCGATAAATTCTATATATTGTGGAGCATCTAGGTATTCTCTTGGTAAAACTGGGAATCCTTCCTTATTTACCAACCTGCCCTCCTCATTTAAAACAAAAGATCCATCTCTTGTAAATCTAATTCCATTTGGAGTTTCAATCATAAAATACGCATTCTCTCTAGATAGAGCAAAATCAAATGTATTATCAGTTTTAATCATTCCGCCAAGACTTCTATCTGTAAATTCTTCTACGATTTGAGGAACACGATTTAAGGATCTATTGTAAAACTTGGCTGCATCTTTAGTTTGATCATCTATTGGCAAAAAATCTTTACTTTGTTCATAAAGTCGCAAAAAATCACCAACTACAACATCATCTCTTTTAAATCCAGTTGTATTAGCATTTGCAATGTTATTTGAAATAACATCTAGACGATTTATCTGCGTTACCATTCCGCCAACAGAACTATAATATCCGCCTTGCATTTACTACCCTTTATAAAAATATTCAAAGTAGTAAAAAGCAAAAGGTGTTCCAAAATATATTAAAATTTAGAATCCACGAATTCATGTATTTTTCTTTACAGTCTTTCCTTTTTATATCTGTTGGTTATATTAAGATTGCTTACTATTTCGACTTTTGTTGGGATTTTATATCTGTCAAGTTTATCTTTACAAAAATTTCTTATTTTTTGTTTTAACTCTATATTACTTAGATTTTTGCCACTTTCTAATACGACCTTTACACTAACTCTCTGACCAGTTATTGCATTAGATTCACCATATACTAAACAATCCTGTATTTCATCTATTTGCATAATCACCCCTTCAATTTCTTGTGGTAATACCTTTTCTCCACCTACATTTATAACTTCTTTTGCCCTACCTAGAATCCTTATATACTCTTCTCCATTAATTACTTCCGTCTCTACCATATCTCCACTATCAAAATATCCATCTTCATCAAAACTATGATCATCGACATTTAGATACCCTAAAGCTTGTGTTTTTGATTTCAAATACAACCTGTTATTTAAAATTTTATAATCAACACCTTCTAGCTTGATTGCATTTTGATAGCTTTTTGTTTGTAAGATTCCAACTTCACTAGTCCCAAATGTCTGATGAAACCTAACTCTTGGCATAGATTTTTTAAGCCTATCCAACAAAGCTGTTGGCATCTTTTCAGTGCCATAAGTAATAATTTTTAAAGAAGACACATCAAACTTTAAGAGAACCCCACTTAATAAAAGCAAATTCAAAAAACTAGGAGAAGCGGGAAGCATGGAAATTTGATATTTGCAAATCGACTCTACTATTTTTTCAATATTTTTTCTATCTTGTATAGCTATCCCTGAAGCCCCTATTGCTAGAGCGTTAAACAATGTATTCAATCCTCCTATGTGATCAAACATCAAAAACAATAAAATATTAATATTTTTGTTTTTCTTATCTAAATAACTATCTAGCAAATTATCTAAATTATGCAAAATTGCCTTTGGTTTACCAGTTGAACCACTAGAGAACAACACTAATCCACCATGTCCTAATTTCAATAACATATCTATACTTTTATGATTTTTGCAATTTGACGATATTGATTTTAAATTGCCATTTTTATAAATCAAACTAGCATTGCTCTCATATAGTTTGCTATCTACATCCGATTTGTTTAAACCACTAAAAAGAGGCACAATAACTTTTTTGGTTTCTATGCAAGCTAAAAAAAAGCTTATAGTTTGTATGTCAAAATCCCCAATAATAGCCACAACATTATCACTATAAGACTCTAATAGCTTAATATTATTAGCAACTAAAGATAATAGCTCTCCATAGCTAATACAAGTATCGTTAAAAATTAAAGCAATGGAATCTTTTTTATGTTGTGATATTTTATTTAAATATGGACTTTTAAAATCAATCATTAATCCCGCCTAAGTATATAACTTGACCTGTTATAAAGTCATTCTTAGAATCTATAAAAAAATCGATTACTCTACAAATATCATCAAAAGTTCCGAATCTTTTTATGGATTGAGCATTTAATAGAAGTTCTATTTTGTCTTTTGGTACATTTTTTATCAAATCCGTCTTTATTGGTGTTGGTCCTATTGCATTAATAGTAATGCCAAAACTTGCAAGCTCTTTTGCACAAACCTTAGTAAAATTAATAATTGCAGCCTTACTAGCTGCATATATTGCTTCACCTTCTAATTGTAATGGAACTGCTATTGTTGCAAAATTTACTATTCTAAATGGAGATAAATTGCTATTTTTATATTGCTTTCTATATAAATTTATCATAACTTTTGAAACTTCTCTAATAAATAAAAAACTGCCAAAAAAATTTGTCTCAAAAATATTTTTGACACTTTTGTATGGTGTTGTTATAACATGATTCATGGAGGCAATACCTGCATTATTTAGTAAAATATCAATTTTGCCAAACTCTAATTTTATGGCTAAAATCATATCTATAACAGCACTCTCATCGCTAATATCCAAACAAAAATGCCTATAATTCTCATGCACCAAATCACTCTTGCTCCTAGAGCAACCACATACTATATAACCACAATTAAGATAATACTCTGATAGATTTCTACCAATACCCTTTCTTGTGCCAGTAATTACAACAACACGCATTATTGCATTCCCAATATATACTCTTTTAGTGCTTTTACATTTCTAAACGGGGAATGCTTAGCACTCATTGTTTTGTCATTTGCTAATATAACATTAAAACCAAATTCATCACTCATTCTATCTTCTAAATCAGATATAAAACTAACTAGAGCCAAAGAATCTAAGTTGCCTCCAACACCATATAACTTGGTGTCTAATGTTGGATTTTCTAACTCTCTTACATCTAATTCGTCTGCTAGATTCTTTAAAATCTCAAAAATTATTTTCTCTAATTGCTCATCTTTCATTTATTCTCCTTCTTTTAACATATTTTCAAACTTAACTTTATTCTTCAAATAATCATCTCTATGTAGCTCTAAAAGCTGTAAATCTCCACTACTCCCAACTATCCTAGCACCCCATCTTTTGTGAAATTGCAATACTTTTAAATTATCTTTATGCGCAATAAACGGCTCAAAATCCACCAAAAAGTCCATAAATAATATTCTCTTTGCAATACATACACTCTCTAAAACTTCCACATATGAAGCCTCATCACTCATAATCCATCGTCCAATTCCTATTGCTTTTAGATTGTCAGAATCTATATTTTTTTGATTATTCCAATGCGGAATAAGTATTTCATGTGGATATATACTAATTGTCCCAAGCCTCTTTTGTTCTTTAGAAATAACTATAAAATACCATTCATTGTTCAATGTTTTATATCTTTGCATATATTGTGCTTGATTATCTAGGCTATTTTGTGTTTTGTGTAGATATCTAGATTTTTTAACGTCTGTCCGTAGAGAAAGAATGAAGCTAGAATCTTCTATTTCTGCTTCTCTTAAATTTACAAACCTACCTTCATATGGTGCATAATTGTGAGTATTTATCTTCATGCTACCCTCACTTTATACAAGGGTGCCATTAATACTAATAAATAATTACCCCCCCCCCCCACAACAAATATTATTTTTTGTATTACCTTTTAACAACCACATTCTCCTTCAAAAATAAATTATTTTATATACACAAACGAATCTTTTGCATTCAAACAATTAGTTTCTATTTTACATATTTTAATGCCATATTCATTAAATACTTTTGCTGTGTTTTTACAAGCCTTCTTTACAAGCACAACTTGACAATCTTTAATTATCTCACCTAAGATATTATGTTCTAGTTTATGCGCTATTTGCTCTTCTTCGCTCATATCTGAATCATTATGAGAACAACCTTCACTAGCCTCTACATTACCTCTAGGGTTATGCCTTAATTCAACGAAATCAATCTTTTTAAACATTCCAGAACCAACTTGCTCAAAAATGGCAAAAAATGGTGTATGCCCCGTGTTTGTAAAGATTCTTAGACTATCGTCATATACTGGTATTGCAATTTTCATAAATATTCCTTATAAATCAAATAAACTAATTTCTTTATCTTCTTTTGTAAAACGCTTCTCAAGCATATCTGAACTAATTCCTAAAATAAGTGCAAAGTTATATTTTTGATGTATTAACTCATCAAAAAGCCTGTCATTATCTTCATAGCATATCACATCAGCATATGGAGTATATAACTCATGATATATTTTTGGCACAAACAATATAAGTTTAGCCCATTTAGCATACATGGCAAAATAAGCCAAATATTGCTCATAAAGCTTTACATCTTCGCATGATAGGACTACCTTATTAGTAGTGCCCGGTTGAGAGATATAACCTCTTTCATCTAAATACAATGGCCTAAAACTAGAGATTCCATTTAAATTATCAAGCTTCACAGAAAAGCAATATTCATCAGCCAACTTTATAATCCTTGATAGTGGTTGTATAAAAAGCTTTGGAATCTGCAACGAATAGTCTAATGACTTATAAAATATCTTAATGCCAAAAAGCGAGAATGAATTAATAGAAAATGGCAACTTATCATCATCTATTTTTGTATCATCTAGAATTTTTGCTTCTTGTTCTATTTCATTTAATAAAAAGTCCCCATTATACCTATACATCACATACGCACTCTCTGTCTCTATCACAAATTGTAATAATTGCACAAAACCACCATTGAAGTATGCAATTTTCTTATTTTGATTTAAAATACAACTAGCAATATCATACTCATCACTACTTAATAAAAATAAAATCTTACTCTTAACAATCAAATAATGTCGCAATAATTTGGTTATAGCTTGTTCTATATTTGCTACACAAATCCATGCTACCTCATTATCAGTAATGGCAATATCCTCACTAAATAAGATACCAAATGCACCACGCTCTATTGCTAAATTTATATCATTTGCATTAAACGCTACAAACAAATCGCCTCTTGTTACTTGCTCTACATCATCACAGATTCGGTTAAAAAAGGATATACTGGGCTTATTTAATAATGTTCCAAAAGTAATTTCAACAACTTCATTAACGCCAATTTGTATATTTCCCTTTTTCATAACCTATCCTTAGCTTATCTTGCTTCCATTTTGTGCCACTTTATGCGGAGTAATCACAGATAATCCGCTATCATCTTTAACTGCTAGTATCATTCCTTCACTAATCTCTCCCATTAGCTTAGCTGGTTTTAGATTTGCTAGCACACATACTTGCATACCGATTAATTCTTGTGGCTCATAGTAAAGCTTGATTCCAGCAATAATCTGTCTTGGTCTTGTTTCTCCTAAATCAACTCTAAGTTTTAGTAGCTTCTCACTTTTTGGCAATACTTCAACCTCTATTATAGTGCCAACTTTAATATCAATATTCATAAAATAATCTCTATCTATGACATTTTCTATACTTAATGGCTCTAATTTTGCTTCTGACTTTATCTCTTGTTTTATTTCTTCTTTTACCTCTAGTCTTGGGAATAGTGGTGGTATATGATTTAATTTTACAGAAGTTAGAATCTCTTTATTAACAACAAATCTACCAAATCCATCATCACCTAATGAAAAAACTGACAAAATTTTCTTAGCAGAAGCAGGCATACAAGGATATAGCATGTAAGCACCTTTAATTAATGTATTTGATATAAAAACCAACAATTCTGCTACCTCATTATACTTGTTCTCTTTTATGAGTTTCCACGGCTCTTTTTTTGTGATTGTCAAATTTGCTAGATCAAAGATTCTCCAAATGCTTTCTAAATAATTATGTAATTCAACTTTAAAAATATATTCTCTAGCTATATTAATTGAATCTTCTACCTCTTTTAACTCTACCTCATAAGCACTGGCAAAAGATAAAGAATCTAAATTATTATCAAAATATTTCTCACCCATTCCCAAAAGTCTATTTAGCAGATTACCAAGCACATTACTTAAATCTGCATTACTCCTCTCAACAATTGCCCTTTGAGAAAAGTCTCCATCTTGCCCAAATGGCACTTCTCTAAGCAAGAAATATCTAAATACATCTAATCCAAATTCGCTAACCACTTCGCTAGGATTCACCACATTACCTATACTTTTACTCATCTTAGCACCATCTTTAGTCCACCAGCCATGTGCTGCTATATGCTTTGGTAGAGGCAAATCAAGACTCATCAAAAATGCAGGCCAATAAATTGCATGGAACTTTAGAATATCCTTACCTACAAGTTGTATATCAGGTGGGAAAAATTCCATTTTAGATTCCAAGTTATTTTCATATCCAAGTGCACTTAAATAGTTCATCAATGCATCTAGCCACACATAGACAACATGCTCTTTATCACTCATTTGAGCCACTTCATTAGGAATCTCTACACCCCACTTAAAGCTAGTTCTAGTAATTGATAAATCTTCTAAACCATTTTTTATAAAATTGATAACTTCTTTTTTACGATAAGTTGGCAAGATAAAATTAGGATTCTCATCATAGAACTTTAAAAGTCTATCTTCATACGCACTAAGCTTAAAGAAATAGCTCTCTTCTTTTAATTTTACTAATTCCTTACCACAATCAGGGCATAAGATAGCATTCATAACAAAAGATTCACAAGAAATACAATAATTACCTTCATATTCTCCTTTATAAATATCACCCTTGTTAAACATTTTTATAAATGCGTTTTTAACACTATTTTTATGCTCAACTTCGCTAGTTCTTATAAACTTATCATAGCTTATATTAAAACTATCCCACATATCTTTAAATTTAGAAGCCACCTTATCTACATATTCACTAGGATTTTCATTGTTTTTCTTAGCCGATTGCTCAATTTTTTGCCCATGCTCATCTGTCCCAGTTAAGAAAAATACTTCATCTCCACATAGACTATGATACCTAGCTAGTGTATCGCTAATGATAGTAGTATAAGCATGTCCTATATGAGGCTTATCATTGACATAATAAATAGGTGTTGTAACATAAAACTTAGAATTCAAAACTACCTCCATTGCCTCGATTCATGCTTAAATAAACAGAATTTACATAATTATTTCTAGTATTGCATTCCAAAACCATTTTACACACAAAGCAACTACTAACTCCATTTGACTTTTGACATTCTACAATTACACTACTTTGCTCATTCAGATTCTGCACTACCAGACTTTCGAAGTCTTTCTTTTTTTGACAATTATTTGCAAGCTGACAAAAGTCGCAACTAGTAGTTGCATGACTACTTTGACAATCTTTTAGATCTCTTAAATAAATGTCAATTTTATTTTTCTCTAACAAATTCTATCTCCTCTTTGCTACCAAAAAAGCAAGGTGTTGTATCATGCAGATTCCTTGGCTTTAATGACAAAATAGAATCTTTGCCATTAGTAGAATCCCCACCTGCTTTATCAAATATATATGCAAATGGAAAAACCTCAAATAGCATTCTAAGCTTACCATTTGGAGCATCGCTTGTAGCAGGATATGAAAATAATCCTCCGCCTTTAACTAATATATGATGTAAATCAGGTACCATTCCTCCACTATACCTTAATCTATATCCACGATTAAACAAAGATTCGATCTTTTCTTTATGCGATGTGCTCCAATTTTTTTGAGTGCCACCTGTTGCGTTTATTTTGCCACTATTATTTAAACTCAGTGTTTTTTTATACACAAATTCTTTGCCATTATATACATGGTAGCTAACGCCATCACAAGCATTAGAAGCAAACCCTATTCCAATAACCATACCATACACCACATATGCACTTGCTACTATATTTTCTGGCAGAAAATCTCCATCATAAACACCAAAAATACTTCCAACACTTAAATTGGCACCCATTAAAGAAGAGCCATCTAAAGGATCATAAGCTATGCTATATTTTCCATTTTGACTTATACTAATAATACTTTCTTGCTCTTCGCTACATATTTGCTTAACAATGCTTAAATTCTTAAAATGCTTAATTATTACTTCATCAGATAGAACATCGACTTTAAGTTGCATATCGCCAGTAGAATTCTGTGTGCTAGTGTATTCTCCCATGCTATTTTTTAATAAATCAAAAATTTCAACACTAGCAAGTTTTATTGTATCAAATATAATTTCAATATCATATTTAAAGTTATTTTCCATAACAGCACCAAAATTTTATAAAATAACACCATTATAGCGAATTTAGGGTATTTTGTAAATTCTATATTTTTTGCTAAAATCCGCATAAACACCATAAGGACAAGCTATGCTAGTGGCACCAAGTATTCTATCGGCTGATTTTGGAAATCTACAAAGAGATATAGAGATTATTTGCAAAAATTGTGATTTAGTACATATAGATGTTATGGATGGACACTTTGTCCCAAACCTTACAATAGGTCCTATAGTAATAGAATCAGTAGCAAAAGTAGCCACAAAACCACTAGATATACATTTGATGGTGCAAAATAATAGCTTTTTTGTTGATTTATTTGCAAAATATAAACCAAAATACATATCATTCCACATAGAAGAAGAAAAACACGCAAACTCTCTAGTGCAAAAAATACGAAACTATGGAATCTCCCCTGCAATAGTTCTAAATCCACACACAAACATAGATAGCATAAAATATCTAATAGAATATATTGATATGGTGCTTGTAATGAGCGTAAATCCAGGATTTGGAGGACAAAGATTTATACCAAATACAATTGATAAAATAAAAGAATTAAAAGATTTAATAGAAAGAATAAATCCGCAATGTTTAATCGAAGTAGATGGTGGCGTAAATAATCAAAATGTAGAGGAACTAAAAAAAGCAGGAGTGGATATTGTTGTGGCTGGTAGCTATGTATTTAGCGGAAATTACAATCAAAAAATAGAAAGCCTAAAAGTATAATACTACAAATAGAGATTAAATCTTCTCTCAATAAAAATCCATGCAAATAAACCACAAAATAAAAATTGACTTATAATAAATTCAAGCAATTAACATAGTTTTGTAAATTGCAAAATCTTGCTTGAAAAATTAATATGAAATTATAAAACTAAGCCTTTCAAAGATATTTGGGTAATAAGAAAAGACTCCTAGAATCTTTTCTTATTTACATCACTAATAATATCATCTGCAATTCTATTTACATTATTAGTA